>JBOGJG010000001.1:0-13815 GCA_050747825.1 Acidobacteriota bacterium
GCGAGGATCCACAATTTCCTGGAAATTGCCCGAAAAAGTGTGGAAGTTGGGTTAGCGCCGGCGGCGCCGGGACCGCGTGACGGATCAAGGTAGACGCGACGATCGAATCTTGGTCAGGATGGCTCCCGTTGCCTCCCTCCGGTTCTTAATTCCGGGAAACGAGAGGGAGCCGGTAAAGGAGCGCCATGCCCCATCACGTTTTGAGCGTCCGCGCCGTTTTCGGGTTCGATGTATGGTGTGCGGTCGGTCCGGCCACTGGATCGATCCCTTTAGCCAGTCGGGGTGAAGCATGATCGATCAAGAACTGATCGCCAGGATCCGCCATCTTTTCCATGCCGAACACTGGAAGATCGGGACCATTGCCGACCAGTTAGGAGTTCACTGGGACACCGTGCGCCAGGCCCTCGGGACCGATCGCTTCAATCGCGATAAGATCGAGCGGCCCCGTCTCACCGATCCCTACATCGCCTTCATCCGAGAGACCCTGGAGCGCTATCCGCGCCTTCGCGCCACGCGGCTGTTCGAGATGCTTCGCGCCCGGGGCTACACGGGTTCGGTGGTGCAGTTGCGGCGCCTGATGGCCACGTTGCGTCCCACCCATCGGGAGGCCTTCTTGCGGTTGCGGACCTTTCCCGGTGAGGCCGGTCAAGCCGACTGGGCGCACTTCGGCAAAGTCCGGGTGGGCCGCGCCGAACGCAAACTCTCCTGCTTTGTCTTCACACTCTCCTATCCGCGCGCGCTGTTTCTGGAGTTTTGCTTTGACCAGCAAATGGAAAACTTCCTGCGGGGCCACGTCGGTGCTTTCGAAGACATCGGCTGCCCAGCGGGTATTTGATCGGCCTTCTGGGCTTTTTGGCCGAAATTCTCCCGTTCAAAATTTGAACTTGCTTGAGAGGGGCTACAGCGCGAATGCCTCGAACTAAATTTGACAGAGCAGAACACTATACTAAACTATAGGCTGTCGGTTTAGGTTCTAGGCGTTAACGAGAGGTTCGTAATTCAAAAAAAGCCTACAGCCTACAGTCTACAGCCTCTTTAGGATTGGTCGATGTTCAAGCGGGTTATCACGAGTCTTGTTTTTCTTCTGCTCGCCCTGCCTGTCCCCGCCCGGGACCGGGGGGCGGCTCGCGCCGCTTACCAGGAAGCTCTCGAGTATCACCAGCGACTGAACAGAATCGACCGTTCTGACCGATCATTAAAGCAATACAATCGAGCCGTTTTTCTTTACCGGAAGGTCCTCGACCAGGACCCGACCTACGGGGCGTGTGACGACGCGCTTTATGCGATGGCCACCCTCCATGATGAAATGTGGCAGCGCTTCGAGAAGGAACGCGATCTCAGTCGAGCGACTTACTATTATCGTCTCCTGGCCAGGGAGTATCCTCTGACCCGGCATAAGGCTGCGGCACTTGAGAGGGCCGAGGAGTTAAACCGTCCTCGTATCGTGGAAGACCGCTCTTCTCAAGCTGACCTGTCGGATCTGGCCACGGTCTCGGAAATTCGCTATTGGTCGAGCGAAGATTACACCCGCGTTGTCATTCAGCTCGATCGGGAGGTTGAATTTGAGAAACAGGTGCTTTCCAATCCCGACCGGATTTACTTTGACCTTCAGAGAGCGCATCTGCGCTCTGACTTGCGCGATCGGATCTACGATGTGAACGATCTCTTTATCAAACAAATCCGAGTGGGGCAAAACCGTCCGGATGTCACGCGCGTGGTGTTGGATTTCGATCTAATCCACAAGCACACGGTCTTCGCGCTTTACGATCCGTTTCGGATCGTCATCGATACGGGTGGCGAGAAGCGCCCCAGGGGCAGCCTGGCCGATACGGGCCGGCAGGAGCCGATCAAGACGGCTGAGGCGGTAATTCCGCTGGATGAAGAGGCACACCGACGACCGGAAGTAGCGGCGCTCGAGCCGGCCATGCCCGCACCCAACCTGAGCGGGGACTGGAGTCTGAGCCGAACTCTGGGACTGAAGGTCGGACGCGTCGTCCTGGACCCGGGCCATGGAGGCCATGATACCGGCACTATTGGCGCCAGCGGTGTGCGGGAAAAGGACCTGGTGCTGGATGTATCCCTGCGATTAAAGGAATTCCTGGAGGAACGCCTGGGCACTGATGTCATCATGACCCGCAGTTCGGATCGCTTTGTTCCTCTGGAGGAGCGCACGGCTATCGCCAATCAGCACAGCGCCGATCTATTTGTCTCCATTCACGCCAACGCCAGTAGAAATCGCAGTGTGTCCGGGATTGAAACCTTCTTTCTGAATTTTGCCTCCAGTGCCGACGAGCGCGAGGTGGCCACCCGTGAAAACTCGACCTCACAGAAGAATTTGCGAGAACTGGATGATCTGGTCCGGCAGATTGCGATGAGAGATTACAACCAGGAATCGCGGGATCTCGCGCATGTGGTGCAGAACAAGCTCTACAGTGAAATCAAGCAGTATCGGCCCGCCTCGCGCAATCGAGGGGTTAAAACCGCGCCCTTCATCGTTCTGATCGGCTCCAACATGCCCAGCATCCTGATCGAGATCGGCTTCATCAGCAATCCTTCGGACGAAAAATACCTGAAGACGGACCAAGGCAGACAGACTGTCGCCGAATCTCTCTATCAGGGAATAGAAGCCTACTTCCGCTCTCTGGGCGCCATCCCTGTCTACCAGAGAACCGCCACGGGCAAATAAGTAAGGACTCACTTTGGGGAGATTGCGTGATCATTTCCCCCACGCCACTCAATTTTCACGAATTCCCTGGAAACTCTTTCGCTCGGGCGCGGTCTTAAGTTTAGAATAGATGTTCTTAATGATGAGAATCCTTGCCTTAACTCTGGCGCTCTGGGGCATGTCTGCGGCTGCTCTTGCGGAGGCGACGGTGCAGCGCTATTTCCCTGAGGTGAAAGGTTATCGCTTCTCCCCATTGGCGGCCCCCGAGCAACTCAATCTCACTCAGGAGGTCCTGAATGAGTTTATTCTGGCCTCTTACTCGCGGTGGAAAGTTGTCGTGCCTGGGAACACCGCGCTGGACATGGAAGTCTATGAAATGCGCGACTCTTTGGGAGCCTTTGGCCTTTACTCGCTCTGGAGTCCCGGCACCCCAGAAGGGACCCGGCGCCTGCGTCTGCCGGTGGAAAACGAGCTTCAGGACAACAATCTGATCTTTTGGCGCGGCAATTACTTCTTTCACATCTCAGGCTCCGGCGAAGAATCTCAGGAGGAACAGCTTCAAGAGCTAGCAGGCAAGCTGGCGGAAACCATTCCGCTGATCAACCTTTACCCGGTCACGGTCGTTCATCTTCCCGAGGAAGAGCTGGTGTCGGGATCCACCGAGTACTACCTGGGTCAAAATTCACTGTCTCTCAATAAGCGGTTCCCCCGCAGGCTGGTTTCTGAAGTCGGATTTGATGTCGCCATCGAGGTGGCATTTGGAGAATACGGCCCGGAACGCTACCCACTTTTTCTAATCGGATACCCCACGCCCGCCTTGGCTGCCCAGTATGCGGTCAATATCCAGGATAAGCTGCAGTCCTATTTCACCTCGGAAGGCATTTACATGAAGCGTTCGGGAGTGATCATTTCACTCTTCCTGGGGCCTGAGGAGCAAGCCCAGAGCATCCTGAACCGAGTTCAATACACCCCTACCATCAAATGGATCTACCGGAAAGAACCGGAACTGGAGAAAAATCCTGAAGAACTGGTTACTTTTTTCGGGATCATCAGGACCTCCCTTATCGGCGCTTTTGTGTTTCTCGGACTCACCGTATGCGCCGGCTTGACGGCCGGGCTCATCCGCTATCGCGTGCTGGAGGCCTTCCCGAGATTCTCGCGCCGGGATGAAATGATCCGTTTGAAAATCTCGGAATGAACTCCGGCCATCTCAAATCGGTCATGAGGGAGATCTATGAGGCTGCTCTGGCGGCTGTTGAGCCGGAGAGGAGCGTGTCAAAATTTTTGAAAGTGGAGGGGGATCGACTTCTGGCCGGCGAGCGGACTTATGATTTAAGGGCTTTCCGAAGGATTTTTCTGATCGGCGCCGGCAAGGCCGGAGTGCCGATGGCTCGCGCTGTCGAGAACGCGCTCCAGGAGCGGCTGGAAGCGGGGCTAATCGTCGTCAAATATGGCCACGGGGGAAGCCTGCGCAAGACTCAGGCCCTGGAGGCTGGACATCCGGAGCCCGATCAGGCTGGATTGAATGCTTCGGAGCGGATACTGAGTTTTCTTCAGGAAAATTTGAGCGAGCAGGACCTGTTGCTGGTCGTGATCTCGGGAGGCGGTTCCGCCCTGCTCCCTGCGCCTGTGCCTGAGATTTCTTTCGCGGACAAGCAGCGCACAACTTCAGTGCTTCTCAGGAGCGGCGCCGACATTCATGAACTGAATGCCATGCGCAAGCACCTCAGCCGAATCAAAGGCGGCAGGCTTCTGCGATTTACCAGGGGCGCGCGGGTAATCTCCATGCTCCTTTCGGACGTCGTGGGAGACCGTCCGGCCAGTATTGCCTCCGGTCCCACAGCGCCCGACCCCTCCACTTTCGAAGATTGCCGGCAGATTATCCGCAAGTATGGCATTCAGGAGGATCTGCCCGGCTCGGTGATAGCCTGCCTGTCGGAGGTGAAGCCCGAGAAGGAGACGGTCAAGCCCGGAGATCCGCTGCTGGAGAGGGTGCAAAATGGAATCGTTGCCAGTAACCTGGTGGGCCTGCAGGCGGCGGCGCGAAAGGCGGAATCGCTTGGATTTTCGCCCTTGATTCTTTCCTCCTCGGTCGAAGGAAACACGGAAGATGTCGCCAGAGTCCATGTGGCTCTGGCCCGCGAGGTGATCCAGAGCCGGAATCCAATCGCACCGCCCTGCTGCTTGATCTCCGGGGGAGAGACCACTGTCCGCGTGACCGGGAGTGGAAAGGGCGGCAGAAATCAGGAATTTGCACTGTGGTGTGCCTTGGGCTGTGCCGGTTGGGAAAAGCGCCCGCTTCTATTCGCCAGCCTGGGCTCTGACGGCACCGACGGCCCTACCGATGCCGCAGGCGCCTGCGCTTCTCCGGAGACGGCTGAACAGGCTGCCCGCTTGGGCCTCTCCATACGCGATTTCCTGCAGCGCAATGATTCCTATCATTTTTTCGAGGCTTTAGGCGATCTGATAGTGAGCGGCCCGACGCAGACGAACGTGATGGATTTTAGGTTGGTGCTGATGAAGGCCTGAGGCCTCAGACCTTCAATTCAAGCAACTCATTCAACGAGCCCGACCGAAACCCCTGCATATCGAGCGTCACGTACTGATAACCGAGAGAGCGCAACTCCTTGTGGATCTTTTCGAGCAGGTCCATTTCCAGGATCCGGATCATTTCGGCCCGGTCAATCTCAACGCGGGCCAGTTTCTCGTGATGGCGGACGCGAAAATTATTAAAACCGAGCTCCCGCAAAAAAGCTTCCGCCCGCTCCACCTGGCGCAGCTTTTCTTCAGTGATCGCAACGCCATAGGGAAAGCGGGAAGACAAACAGGGCATGGCCGGAAGATCCCAGGTGGAAAGCCCCCAGTTTCGTGACAGAATTCGAATTTCTTCCTTGCTTAAACCAGCTTCGACGAAAGGGCTGATCACGGCCTCTTCGCGGGCCGCCTGTCGCCCCGGCCGATAGTCCCCGACATCATCCACATTGCTCCCGTCGAAGATCGCGTCGATCTGCCATTCCTGGCGTAGTCGTTGCAGGAAGGTGTACAGCTCGGATTTACAAAAATAACAGCGATTGGAGGGATTCTTCCGGTAATCGGGATTCTCCATCTCTTGCGTAAAAATCACCTCGTGATTCAGCCCATGATTGCGGGCAAACTGCAAGGCCAGGCTCTTTTGCATTTCCGAGACTGACGGGGAAATCGCGGTAACAGCACGCGCTTTGGTTCCCAGGACGCGGTGGGAGATAAAAGCCAGATAGGAGCTGTCCACGCCGCCGCTGAAGGCCACGATGGCCGAAGGAAATCGCGAGATAAACTCAATCAATTGTTGCTCCTTTAGCTCAGCGGACATAAGCTGAATTCTACCATAGTGTGCTACCATAGCCCTTAAAAGGCATCGTAGAAGACAGCGACCTTAAACACGGAGCACACGGAGCACGTATTTCCATGAACAAAAAATTTGGATGGATTTTCCTTTTCATCCTGGCAGCCGCCTGGGTCTTGCTTCTCAGCCCGGTTGAAGCCCAGGAGGAGAAGCAAATAGAGGAAGAAGAGGGAAAACCTCAGGGCCGCACGAGCCTGAGTGTCGAGGTCGAGCAGGTCCGGGTGGACGTCACCGTCCAGGACAAGGATGGCAACCTGATCACCGGACTACAACAGTCCAATTTCACAGTGTATGAAGACAAGGTTCTGCAGGAAGTCACCAACTTTCAGCCTATTGAAGCTCCCATGACGGCTGTCCTGGTGACGGAATACAGCCGCGTGCTCCCCTGGGAACTCCTGTATGAGGCCTGGGTAGGCTCCCAGATCTTCATGGATCAGATGCGCAAGGAGGACTGGATCGCCGTAGTCGCTTACGACATGAAACCGGAGATCCTGGTCGATTTCACGCAAAACAAGTGGGAGGGCTACAACGCTCTGCGCCGATTGAATTTCCCCGCTTTCAGCGAAAGCAACATGTACGATACGATGTGGGACGTGCTGGACCGCGTCGAAGAACTGGACAGCCGGGTCGTCGTGGTCTTATTGAGCTCGGGGCTGGATACTTTCAGTAAGAAGAACCTGGATGAGATTCTGGACCGGGTGAAGTCAACCCACGCAGTCATTTATCCCGTCAGCCTGGGAGGCAATCTTAGGGCCCGCGCCGAGCATTACATGGGCGCTACGACCCGTATGGACCTCTACCAGGCCGACGCCGTTTTGAAGGAATTTGCTAAGCAGACCGGAGGCCATGCCTTTTTTCCCCGTTTCGTGCCTCAGGAGTATCCGGACATCTTCTCCACAATTTCCGCGCTGACCCGGCACCAGTATTCTTTGAGCTACATTCCCACCAACACCAAAGACGACGGCAAGTTCAGAAAGATAAGAGTGGAAGTGGATGCCGACATCAACGGCGACGGCAAACCGGACAAGCTCAAAGTCAACCACCGCGAAGGCTATCAGGATCAGGGGTAAATACAGGTCTTCTAAGCCTCAAGCCTCAGGCCTTTATAGATTTCAATTGGAATCTGCTCGACGACACTAAGATCAAATCCTTCGAGTCCCACCATTTTCTTGGGATGGTTCGTCAGCAGCCGGATGTGGTGGAGTCCCAAATCGGCCAGGATCTGGGCGCCGATACCATAATCGCGAAAATTGTCGGGGTGAGGCCTGGCTTCCGGCATCTCGTCTTTATGGCGCCTGACTTCCTGAGCCAGAAGCTTTTCCTGCCCTTTAAGCCGCAGGTAAACGACGACGCCGCGTCCCTCTTTGTCGATCATCTCCAAAGAGCTTCTTAATTCCCTGCCCGACTGGCTCTTGTGGCTGAGGAAGACATCACTGAGCACTGACTCTGTCTGCACTCTCACCAGTACCGGCTCGTCTCCACCCAGGTCCCCCTTGACGAATGCTACGTGCTGGTCGCCATCCAATTCGTTTTCAAAGAGGATGAGCTGAAAGTCTCCAAAGTCGCACTGGAACGGGATCTCGTCCACTCTTTTGACAAACTTTTCAGTTTCCAGGCGGAATTTAATGAGATCGACGACCGAAATAATGCGCAAGCCCTGCTTCTTGCTGAATTCCTTTAGCTCGGGCAGGCGCGCCATGGTGCCGTCCTGGCTCATGATCTCACAGATCACTCCGGCCGGGGCCAGCCCGGCGGCGCGGGCCAGGTCTACGGCGGCTTCCGTCTGTCCGGCTCGCTTAAGGACGCCCCCTCGCCGGGCGCGCAGCGGAAAAACGTGCCCCGGGCGAACCAGGTCCTCAGGACGGCTCTTTGAATCGATGGCGGTAGCGATCGTCATGGCCCTGTCTGCCGCAGAGATGCCCGTGGAAACATGGCGGCGGGCTTCAATGCTGATGCAGAATGCCGTGCCGTAGCGGGATTCATTCTCGGAAACCATTAAAGGAATTTTAAGTTCATCCAGGCGCTCGGGAGTCATGGGCATGCAGATCAAGCCTCGGCCATGCACAGCCATAAAGTTGATGGCCTGCGGCGTGACCTTTTCGGCGGCCATCGTCAGATCGCCTTCATTTTCGCGATGTTCTTCATCCACTACGACAACGATCTTGCCCTCGCGGATATCCTCAATCGCGTCCCTGATGCTGTCCAGGCTCATGGAACCTCTATTTTACGGGAGGAATCTCTCTCACCCAACGCAAGTCATTTTCTGGATCAGTGGATATCCTCTTTAACGTCTGACGGAAATAAGGCGTGACATACTCGATCAGAAGCGGATTGACAGGATCTTTTAGAAACACCCACTCTCCCCTGCGGTTGTCTTTGACCCGGATAATCGGAACTTGGGCAGGTTCTTTGTCCACCACAATGTTATAGCTGCCTTCCCCCTGAACCTGTAGCTTTACGGGCTGGCTATTCAGGCGGATCTGGGCGTAGCCATCATCCAGCAGGTCCTGGTACATGGCTCGAGACAGCCAGATGGTCGTTGCTTCTTCGGATTCCAAATCGACGCCCACTTCAAAGAGGCCGATCAGATTAAATTGATCGGCCTCGTGCACCGCCTCACGGTACAGATGGAGCGTACCCTGGTGGCTGGTCGATTCCCATTCCAGGAAGATGTCAGGCTGGTAGCGAGCCACGCGGATAATAAAACGCTTCGCGATTTTGCCTGACACATTCTCGTAAACCAAAATCGTGCGCGGCGCGATGGAAAAGCCGGCGTTGGGCAGAGTCAGGGAGAGCAAAAGGGTAAAAAGAGCAACTACCATACTTCTAAGACCGGCGCACATGAGATTCGACGTATTTGCTGATGATGTCGGCCTCCAGATTCACTCGATCGCCGACTTTTAATGACGAAAAGTTCGTCACTTCATAAGTATGCGGGATAATTGTGACTTCAAAAGAGTCGGAATTCAAGTTGGAGACGGTAAGGCTGACGCCGTTTACAGCAATGCTTCCCTTCAGGACGCAGTAGCGCAGAATCTGGCCGGAGGCATGAAAGCGGAAGATCATTGAATTCCCTTCCTGCGTGATCGAGGAAAGTTCGCCGGTCTCATCCACATGCCCCTGTACCAGGTGCCCTCCCAGAAAATCGGAAAGCCGGGCGGCCAGCTCCAGGTTGACCTGATCACCGGGTCGCCGGTCTCCCAGATTGGTCAGTCTCAATGTCTCCGGAGTCGCCGTCACCTTAAAGTAATTGCTCTCCAATTCCGTCACCGTTAAACAACAGCCGTCAATGCTGATGCTGCCTCCGATCTCCAGCTCCTGTGCGATCTTTCCAGACCCCACCTCAAATTCCGCCCCTTCCTTCGACTGTCTCTTTTGATTGATCGTGCTTTTCTCACGAATGATGCCGGTGAACATAGTTAAGGCTTCTTCAACCGTTGGATTTCCTGGGGGCTGAGCTTGCGGGAGGCGCCGGGGCGGAGGCCCGCGAGGCTTACAGGGCCAATGGCGGTGCGGCGGATGCGCAGGACCGGATGTCCGATGTGCTCAAACATATTGCGGATCTGGCGGTTTTTGCCCTGGCGCAGCCCCACTTCGTACCAGCAGTTGTTGCCTTCCTTGAGCAGCTTGATCGTGCTCGGCGCCAGTTTAACGCCCTCCAGTCGGAACCCTTTGCGCAGCTTGTCCAACTGGTCTTCCGAAGCCTGGCCGTGCACCTTGACCTGGTAAACCTTTTCCACCTTCCCACCCTCGGTGAGCTTACGGGTCAGCTCTCCATCGTTGGTCAGGATCATCAGACCTTCGCTCTGGAAATCAAGCCGTCCCGCCGGGTAGAGCCTCCTGGATGACCTGACATAGTCGGTGACGACTGGCCGTCTTTGCGGATCTGACACCGAGCTGAGCACCCCTCTGGGTTTGTGCAGAGCATGATATTCCAGCGGCTCGGGCCGGATCAGCTTACCGTCCACCTTAATGTGGTCCTGCCGGGGATCGGCTCGCGTCCCCAGTTCAGTGACAATGCGGCCGTTTACGGTCACACGTCCCTCCAGGATCAGCTCCTCAGCCTTTCGGCGTGAGGCAATGCCGCCATGAGAGATAATCTTCTGAAGGCGCTCTTTCATGGGCCAGAAAAATTAAAGGGCTTCAGAGAGAATTTCTTCAAACTCCTTTAACGTCGGCAATTCAGAGAGATCATTCAGGCCGAAGTGGACCAGAAACTCCCGGGTGGTACCGTACATGATCGGACGCCCGACGACTTTCTTACGTCCGCGGGTTTCGATCAGCTTCTTCTCCAGGAGCGTCCGGATGGTCGAAGAGTTCTTGATCCCCCGAATCGCCATGATCTCGGGCAGGGTGATCGGCTGCTTGTAAGCGATCACTGCCAGAGTTTCCAGCGCTGCTAAAGACAGTTTAGCCGATGGCCGGGTTTTCAGGTAGGAGCGGATGACCTCATGGTACTCGGGGCGGCTGGTAATGCGGTATCCGCCGGCCACCTGGCGGATATCGACCGCCCCCTGGATGGAACTGAATGTTGAAGTCAGGGAGTCCAGACTCGCTTTGAGGTTCTCCGGCGGGATTTTCGGGAACACCTCCTGCAGATCGCTCAGCAATACGGGCTCCTGAGCTATAAAAAGAATGGCCAGAAGCTGGTTGGATAACTCGTCTCTTAGGGCCGGTAAATTCGTCATGCGGCCTTCACAATTCGGATATCTTCAAATGCGCTGGTTTGAAACAGCCTCACTTCCTGGAGTTTCACCAGCTCCAGGAGCGCCAGCAGAGTCACCACCAGGTGCGCCCGCGACAGGGGGCGTTGAAGGAAGAAGGAGAAAAGGAACTCGCGCTCGAGTTGGAGCAGCCGCCGGATTTCAGCCAGCTTCTCTTCGAGAGTAACCACGTCATGCTCGATTTCAATGACAATTTGTTCCTTAAAACGTTCAACCATCTCATGAAAAGCTTTGATCAGGTCGAACACGCCGGCCGAAATGATTTCCTTTTCTTCCTCGCAGAACTCGTTTTCGCCGCGAGGCCACACCGAAAGCTCAACTGTTTCCCTGGCGTAAAGCATTTGAGCCGCCTCCTTGAACTTTTGATGCTCCACCAGTTGTTCGACCAGTTCCCGACGTGGATCCAGGGTGTCCTCATCCTGCCCCGCATTGGGATCAGGAGGCAGCAGCGTACGCGATTTGATATAGATTAAGGTAGAGGCCATCAGCACAAATTCGCCGGCTATGGTGATATTTAAATCCTTCATCCTCTGAAGGTACTTTAAGTATTGAGCGGTTATTTGGGCGATCGGAATATTGTAAATGTCCATTTCCTCCCGGCGGATCAGATGCAGGAGGAGGTCGAGGGGACCCTCGAAGATCTCCAGTTGAATTTTGTAGCTGTCTTCCATGCTGCCACCCGCCACCCGTCACCCGCCACCCGTCACCCGTAGTTTAGTTTCATAGCCTGACGAACTTCCTGCATGGTCTGACCGGCGATGGCACGAGCCTTGCGACTGCCTTCGATCAAGATGTCGCGAACCGTGTTGATGTCCCTCTCCAGCTCAATGCGCTTCTCGTGAAGCGGCTCAATGCGCGGGAGCAGGTTCTTCAGCAGCAGATTCTTGCAATCCGTACAGCCAATACCGGCCGTCCGGCAACCCTGAGCCACCCACTCCTGGCCTCCGGCGTCCGTAAAAACCTTGTGATGACTGTACACCGGACATAATTCCGGCGTCCCCGGATCGGTGCGCCGCACCCGGGCCGGATCGGTCACCATGGTCAGCACTTTTTGCCGGATGCTCGTGGGGTCTTCCGAGAGCCGGATCTCATTTCCATAACTCTTGCTCATCTTGCGGCCGTCGGTCCCAGGCAGCCTGGGCGACCGGGTCAGTTTGGCTTGAGGCTCCGGAAAAACCGGCTCGTAGAAGTTGTTGAATCTTCTGGCGACTTCCCGGCAGAACTCGACGTGAGACACCTGGTCTTCGCCAACCGGCACTGTATCGGCTTTATAGATCAGGATGTCGGCGGCCTGAAGCAGCGGATAACCGAGAAATCCGTAAGTGGAGAGGTCTTTCTCCCGCAATTGCCGGATCTGCTCTTTGTAGGTCGGGATTCTTTCCAGCCAGGGCAAGGGCGTGATCATGGAAAAGAGGAGGTGCAGCTCCGCGTGCTCGAGAATCAGGGACTGAATCATAATGATTGATCTCTCCGGATCTACTCCTGCCGCCATCCAGTCAATTGCGATGTCCAATACATCTCCAGTGATTTTCTCGGTTGAGGAATACTCAGAGGTCAGCGCGTGCCAGTCTACAATGCCGTAGATGCAGTCATACTCATCCTGCATTTCGACCCAGTTGTCGAGAGCCCCCACAAGGTGACCCAGGTGCAGCCGGCCGGTCGGGCGCATTGCGCTGAATACTCGTCTTTTCATCCGGGTGATTATAGGGTAAAAATGTGAGTCAAACCTGTAAGGAGGACATTGCGAGATGGATTCACATGCAGTTCAAGGGCCTACTCCGGATAGAATTTTTGCGACCTTTAATGCGCACCAGCAGACGGCTGCTCTCAAAGCGGCCATTGAGCTGGATATATTTACGGCGATAGCCGATGGACAGGATACCGCCTCTGCTTTGGCCGGGCACGCCGGCGCTTCTGAGCGGGGGGTGCGGATTTTATGTGATTTTCTGACGATTATGGGGTTTCTTTCCAAGGACGCCCAGCGATACAGCCTCGCTCCGGATTCGGCATTATTTCTGAGCCGGCACTCGCCGGCCTACCTGGGGATTTCTTCACGTTTTCTGGCCTCACCCCATATGGTGAATCAGTTCTCAGATCTGGCCGCCGTGGTCCGCAAGGGCGGAACCATTGCTGAAAAGGATGGCTCACTGGCTCCCGATCACCCCATGTGGATTGATTTTGCCCGTAGCATGGTTCCCTTGATCATCCCGGCGGCAGAATTCATTCCGAGATTGCTTGAAGCCGAACGTGGAGAACCATGGAAGGTTCTAGACATTGCCGCAGGTCACGGCATGTTTGGAATTATGTTGGCCCAGCACAACAAAAATGTGCAGATCGTGGCCCTGGACTGGCCGAACGTCCTGACCGTGGCCCGGGAGAACGCCCGGACGGCAGGTTTGAGCGACCGCTATCGCACCCTGGAGGGCAGCGCATTCGACTTAGACTTCGGGTCTGAATACGATGTCGTCCTTTTAACCAATTTCTTACACCATTTCGACATTCCGACTTGTGAAAATCTGTTATCCAGGATTCACAAACATCTGGCAGACGGAGGCAGGGTCGTGACGCTCGAATTTGTCCCCGACGAGGACCGTGTCTCGCCTCCCATAGCGGCCGCCTTCAGCATGATGATGCTGGGATCGACTCCGGCAGGCGACGCCTACACTTTTTCACAGTACCAGCAGATGTTCGAGAGCGCCGGTTACAGCCGGACCGAGCGTCACCCGATTCCCAATTACCCTGAAGAGGTGCTCGTCAGTTGGAAGTAGGCTCGCCCCCCTAACAGCCTGTATCTGGACTCCTCCTGTCAAGATACAGGCTGTTAACCTCCACGTATGTGTGCGAGTCTGTCAATCTCTGGCCGCGCCAAAATTAAATTCGAAGATGCCACTCCTCTAATGCTAAAATACAGCCTCCGAGCGGGAGTAATTCAGCGGTAGAATGCCAGCTTCCCAAGCTGGACGTCGCGGGTTCGATCCCCGTCTCAGCTCCATGTTTTCAACGACTTGCGGGGACCCCTCCAAGCGGCTCTGCTCCATTTATGC
>JBOGJG010000002.1:0-7478 GCA_050747825.1 Acidobacteriota bacterium
GGCAAGGGCCGCCCGGCAGATGATCCGCAACTGACGGTGCAAATCGTTCTGAAGGCCGGCGAGGTGCTGGAAACGGGCGCGGGCAGGAAGATCGTGCTTGGCGCTCAACGCGTTGAGTTGCAGCCGGCCGATCTCGGAGGGTGGATTCATCATCGCGGCTGGAAGCTCACGAACGAACAAACAGCGCGCCTGGTCTGGCCCGTCTATCCGCACAATCCGTACGCGAATTCTCCTGAAACGGACATCAGGTACGCGGTGGGCGCGCTGAGTGTGCCGCTCCGTCTGAAGGAGCACCCGACGCGTTATGTTCGAACCAATGAGCAGGCGATCACGTTTGTGCTCGAGGTCAGGTAACCAATCGTTCATTCCCTCTGAATTGAGCTCGTCGCATAGCCTCCAGGGCCGCCTCCATTCCCCAGGGAGAGATCGCGCGCAAGAGCTCCTCCCTGTGGGTGGGATGGCTCATCAGTACTCACCTGACTTTACGATACACCAGCGTATTGGGTTCGTAGTTTTTCCGCACTGGAGCGTTACGGTGGGTGATGGGACTCGCTGCACCCTATCGGCAACGCCATCCGGAGCGCACGGCCTTCTATCAGAGTTCCGCATCCTCAAGCATTTGAACCTCTGGGAGCGCCCGCAACGTTCTCCTCCGCCTCGGCTGTTTCCTCATCAACTCGAGGCCTTCCTGACGACCCTCTCTCCTCAGCAGGCTCAGCCGGCCTCTCCTGTTCCTGCCCAGACCCAACAAAACCCGCCCTTACCCTACTTCTTGATCCTTGATCAGCCTGGGAAAAAAGCAACTTCCTATCTGAAGCAGCACAGCATCTGGGGTAAATTCAGTTGGATGGTGGCGACCGTCTACGAGTTGCCTTTTGGCCGCGGCGGGGATTCCTTTGGGCATCTCACCAATACCCCACACTTCAGCAATCCAAGCGGCAGCGTGAACTCGAGTAACTTTTTCTCGATCACCAGCACCAGCGACAACGCACCCGAGCGTTACATCCGCTTCGGATTTAAATTGACCTTCTGATTTCCAATCGGAGGTTTTAGCGCCAAGGGCACAGGGTTCTCCACCCCTGTGCCCGTCCTTCTTATTCAAAAAGCCGGCCACCCACAGCGCATAAATTCATACTTTTGAATAATCTTAGGCGTGCGAGTTTTGATGATAGTTGCCTGTAAAAGGCCGCGTCTATTTTTCTCTGTTTCGCTCAAAATTAACGTTTCTTGGATAAGTCAAAGAGGAGGGAAGAAATGGCTTGTATATTCAAGAGTCGTCCGGTCCAGCTTTTTTTCAGTGGGATTGCTCTGGTTCTGGTCATCACCTGCATTGCGACCCAGCAAGTACGAGCTCAAGTTCTTTACGGGTCCCTGACGGGTAATGTAATCGATTCGAGTGGCGCCGCAGTGCCGGGTGCGGACGTATCGGTAGTCAATCCCGCCACCAACTTCAAGCAGTTGGCGGTCACCGATGAGACCGGCGTTTACCTCATCCGTAACATTCCCAAAGGCGCCTATACACTGAAAGTCAGTTTGCCCGGTTTCAAAGAGTTCACGGACAATAACGTTGTGGTCACGGTGGGCAGCATTACTCGCCGGGACGTAAGGCTGGAGGTTGGACAATTGACGGAAGCCATTACGGTTTCCGGCACTGCCACGATTCTTCAAACCGAAACCAGTGATGTTCACGTTCAACTGGAAAGTAAGGAGATCAGCGACCTGCCTCTGAATCAGTATCGCAACTACCAGGCGCTTTTGAACCTGGTCCCCGGCGCCACGCCGGCTCGCTTTCAGAACGCCATTACGGATACGCCGGGCCGGGCCCTGAGCACCAATATCAATGGAACCGCACGTAATAATAACAATACCCGCATTGATGGCGCTCAAAGCGTCAACATCTGGCTGCCCCACCACACGGCTTATGTCCCACCGGCAGAAACCATTGAAGTGGTCAACATCTCGACCAACAATTTTGATGCGGAGACGGGCTTTGCGGGTGGAGCTGCCATTACGGTTGTCACAAAATCGGGAACGAACGAAGTTCACGGCTCTGCCTTCGGCTACCACGAAAACAGCGCTCTAAACGCTCGCGATTTCTTCGCCATTGAGAAACCAGGTGGAAATCGCAATATCGACGGCTTTACGATTGGAGGTCCGATCAGGAAAGATAAACTGTTCTTTTTCGGCGGCTGGGAAGGGACTTTCCAGCGCCTGCCCAAGACGGATCTGTTGGATCTTGCAACTGAGGATCAGCGCCGCGGCGACTTCAGCGCCTTTCTGCCTGGAAATCCCAATGGTTTTGATGAAACGATCATTTACGATCCCCTGACTGGCAATCCGGATGGAACCGGCCGCCAACCCTTTCCCAACAATGTGATTCCCGAAAATCGACTGAGTCCGGCTGCGGTGAAAATGGTCAGTTTTCTCCCCCTTCCCAATCTACCCGGCGTTGACGACAACTTCGGCATTTCCGGTACGGAGGCTATGGACCGTCACAACATCGATATGAAGTTGGACTGGTATCGCAGCCAGCAGCACAGTGTGTGGGGCAAATTCAGTTGGATGGACGCTGAAGTGGCCAAGAGCCCCCGCTTCGGAATTGAAGGCGGCGGCGGCGCCATCGGGGGTGGCGGTGACGGTGTGGGCCTGACCGATGTCCGGGTTTGGGGCATCGGACATAGCCTGACCTTGTCTCCTACTTTTCTGGTGGACGGGAACTTCGGCTTTACGGACATGGATCAGGAAGTCTTGACGGCCGATATCGGGCTGGGCAACTTCGCTCAGGAGGTCCTTGGTTTTCCGGGTGCCAATGCCGCTCCGGGACAGGAGCAAGCCTGTATCATCGACGGATTTAATCGCTGTGGCGGAGTGCCGGAGTTCGACGTGTCCGGCTTTACCACCTTCGGCCAGCTTGACGATTG
Source organism: Acidobacteriota bacterium (assembly GCA_050747825.1). Taxonomy (GTDB): domain Bacteria; phylum Acidobacteriota; class UBA6911; order RPQK01; family JBOGJG01; genus JBOGJG01. Next base: position 2,922 of record JBOGJG010000002.1, read on the forward strand.
GAGTCCGTTGTTCCGCGACGAGAACAGCCTGACCTTTACCCACAACTTCAGTTGGACCAAGAACAGCCATGAAGTGCGGTGGGGCTACGACCTGGTCAAACACATGCTCAATCATTGGCAGCCGGAAGTCGGAGATGGGCCGAGAGGATACTTTGATTTCAGCGGGGGAATGACGTCCCTGAAGCGAGGCCCCTCCACCACCGATCAAAATTCCTGGGCTTCCTTCATGCTGGGTTTCCCACGAGAAATGACGAAGACCCTCCAGTGGGAACTGATGACCGCCAACGAGTGGCAGCATGCCTTCTATTTGCGCGATCGCTGGCAGATGACGCCCAAGCTCACCCTGAACCTCGGATTGCGTTATGAATTCTACCCTTTGGTCGGTCGCGACACGCGTCCTATGGAGTTTCTGGATCTGGACACTATGGAAGTTGTTCTGGATAACAATATTGATGTCAGCAAGAGCCTGTTCGCTCCTCGGCTGGGATTTGCCTATCGTCTGACCGACGACGACGTGCTTCGCAGCGGCTACGGAATTACCTTTGATCCTCTGCCCTTTGCCCGTCCCTTGCGCGGCTTTTATCCTTTGACTATCGCGGCGAATTTCGAGGCGGACGACTCGGCAGTTCCTTTCAGGAGGCTGGATGAGGGAATCCCGATTTTTGTTGGACCCGATACGAGCCAGGGAACGCGAGTTTCTCTGCCTACTTTCGTTCAGCAGCGGACGATGCCTCCCGACAAAATTACCCGAGGCTATATTCAGTCCTGGAACCTCATATACGAACGAAAGCTCCCCCAGGACTTCGTGGTGTCGGCTGGTTATGTGGGCACGCAAGTGGTCCACCAACTCACCCAGCATAATCTGAACTGGTCTCCAGCGGGTGGCGGAACAAGCGGTCGGCAACTGTTTCCCTTTACGAACAATATCCTGTTGCTGAACGGCTCAATGAGTTCCAACTACCATTCCCTGCAGGTGGCGATTAATCGCCGCTTCACCGATGGACTGTTTGTCAAAGGCGCCTACACTTACCAGAGAGCCATCAACACCGCCGACGACACCGGAGCGGTCAGTCTGGAATGGAACGATCCGGCGCTCATGCATCGCAACCGCGCCCAGGCCGGCTACAACCGTCCCCATATGCTGCAACTGGCGACCGTCTACGAGTTGCCTTTTGGTCGCGGCGGCGATTCCTTCGCGCATCATTTGATCCGAGGCTGGCAGGTGAATGGGATCTTTTCCATTAACGAAAATCAGCCCTTTACCATCCTTTCTGGAGGGCCACACAACTCGCGGAACAATCGTCAGACCGCCGACCAGGTGAAGTCGGAAGTGGAGAATCTGGGTGGGGTTGGCCCCGGCACTGCCTATTATGACCGCAGCGCTTTTGCTCCCGTGACTCGGGTACCGGGGAAGGACTGCACGAACCTGGACTGCTATGGGAACAGCGGGCGCAACATCCTGCGCGGACCCACCTGGATCAATCTGGATTTCTCGGTCTTCCGCAGTTTCCAGATTACCGAGGGCGTCGGGCTGGAGTTTCGCTCGGAATTCTTCAACCTCACCAATACTCCACATTTCAACAATCCCAACCGCAGCGTGAACTCGAGCAACTTTTTCACGATCAACAGCACCAGCGACAACGCGCCTGAGCGCTACATTCGCTTCGGATTCAAATTGACCTTCTAATCGTCAGGTCAACTTCAGTCGGGCACAGGATTTCTCATCCTGTGCCCCTGCCTTTCCCTCTCATTTCATCCAAAAAACATAAATGTTAAACCCTCAAAGCCGCCTTTTAGCCCAACTTCGTCGGTCTGAGGGGCATTTAGGCGGTATTTCGCCTGAAGAGGTGAGCTAACTGCTTTATTTTCAATAGCCGTCGATCTGATTCTCGTAAATAGTGACGAACAATATTCCGTCGAGGGAATCGCGCTGTAGGGAGAGCCAATCATAGCGGGGCTTTTGGGAGTCGCCAAAAGTTTTTAGATCGGCTGCGTCTGGTGATCGAAAATCTGCCCGATGAAGAGCTGATGGAGAAACTGGAGAAGCAGCGTGGGCGGGGACGGGATGATTATCCGGTGCGAGCCATCTGGAACAGCATTCTGGCGGGAGTGGTCTTTCAACACGGTAGTGTGGAATCGTTGGGCCGGGAACTGGAACGCAATGGCCAGCTTCGGAGGCTGATCGGGACAGCTTGAAGTATCGCTGCCCGGCCGCCGCTTATGGATTCGATTGCCCGGGCCGCAGCCCCTCCTGGCGGGCACTGAGGTCAGCGCGCGCCCTCCGCACGGCCCTCCTTGCTGGCTCTCACGATTGCGCTCCCCCTGTTCCCTTCTGCCATCAGAGCCCGCCGGCGCGCAACCGTACCAGCCGTTCTTTAACGTCATAGTCAAACGCCTCCGCGTGGTCGTTCACGACCAGCGAGACAGGTCTGTCAGGACACCGAAGAGCCAGTTCGATCACTTTCTGCCCTCGCAGCCACACTTCTGTCTTCTTGCCGGACCGGAACAGGGCATCCACCTTGGAGAGTGAATCCAGCAGGATCTTGGCATCCTTTCGGACATAACTCCCGCAGGACACGAAACACCGGGTGATCTGATCCGGATCGCTGCCCGCAGCCGACTGCGGGCGCGTCAGGGCCAGCAGATAGGCGTCAGTCTCCCATCCGTCAATCACATTGTTGCTGTTGACGTGCATGCGTCGGCCGTCGGCCTGAAGGTTGAGAAAGACATCCGTGACCTGTCCCGGGCGGCGCAATCGGACGCCGATCATCTCCGGCCCGCGCAACAGTTCCAGTTCGGGAAGCGATTGCCCTTGCACGTCAGGCAGAATTGCGGCGATGAACTTCTGCTCGCGCGAAGGCGCTCCCGGAGAAAACGACAAATACATCCTCTTCTGATCCGGGTTGCGCTCGGCCAATCCCCGCTCTTCGCGCACGGTGAGTTGCTCAGGAAACATGATGCGTACGACCGCTTGGGCCGGCCCGTTGGTCAGCGTCACTTCATTCCCCTGTTGACTGGCGCTCCCCGCATAATGCAGCAGCCAATCGAAGCGCCCCGCCTCGTGCGCGAGCAGGTCATCAAAGATCAGAATCGCGCCTTCGAGCCACAGCCAGTGCCGGTAATTTCTGCGCAGGTACCGCGCCATCGGGCCGGTCGCGTCAGCGTAAAGGTACTTCACGCCGAGGCCGTCCATCAGACTGTGCACCTGCCCGCTGAATTTGGTGCCGCGAAGGCGATCTTCGTCAGGCTGCCCCTGGCCATTGAAGAGCACCACGTTGTGCGCGCGGCTCTGCAGGTAGTAATTCCTGTATTCGGGCCGCCCGTAATCGCACGTCCCCGAGTCAATGAGGAGCGGCTGACCGGCGTGGAAGAGCATGAACGATCCCGCGTCGGCGTGCGCATGGTTCCAGAACACACCCGACTTCACCGCCAGCAGCGTGGCGTCGTCGTCCCACGACGAGCGCAGCATCGCCCAGCCCGTCGCCGGGTAGATGATCGACGTGGGCAGCGCAGGCGACGTGATGGAGCCGACGTCCGCGGGATAGAGCAGGGCAAACGGATCGGATGATCCGGCATCCCTGTGCTTCAGGTACCAGCGAGTCGCCTCGTTGCTCAGCCCATTGGCCGGGAGCAGCCGCATGCTGCGAGCGGGCTGCTCACTCAGCCTGCTGTCTCCGAAGTTGACCGTGAAGAAGGACCCCGAAGCCGGATAGAGCGTGTGCGTGAAAAAGTCCCCCACCCCCTCCAGCGCCGGGATGCGCGGCTGGAGGTACGTCGGCATCACGTTGGAGAGCGCCAGACGAAACAGCAGATACTCACTGACGGCATAATCGGCGTAATGCACGCTTTCGTAAAACGCCCCCGCGTCATCGAAGTTCGCGGGCTTGTTCTGCAGCACGTTGCCTTGATAGCCGAACCACAGTTCGAGCCCGTGCGCCGCTCGCTCCACCCATTCGGGCGCGCGCTCGTCGTCTCCCAGTAACGCGACCGCCGCTACGCCCGCCAGCGACACGCACACCGACCACCAGTTGTGTCCCATCGAATCGAGCGCGTGAATCCGCCGCTCGGGCAGTACCCAATCGTTCATCGTGGGCAGAATGCCCAGCCGCGCTATCGCCCCGGCAATCTGCTTCCGCTCGTTGACGGGCAGAGAATCATGGAGCGCGTCATAGCCCGCCGCTGCTCCGAAGCAGAATGCCCCGGTAGCCAGTTCAGAACTCCACGACGGCGTCCGCGTGTTGTACCCGGGGCTGCACCATTGTTGGTAACCGGCGTAATGCAGCAGCGCCTGCCGCAGCTTCCGCGCGTACCGCTCGTCGCCCGTGACGTGATACGCGAGGCCGAGCGTCAGTCCCATCGCCGAGAGTTGACCGCTCGCTTGCGGGTAATTGGCGCGGGCGGCATTCCCCCGGCGCGCAGGCTGCCGGGCCATCGCCTCGGTCACGAGCTCCGCCTGCACGAGCGCGTCGGCGCGTTCCAACAGCTTCGACCAGCGCTGCCTGACGCCGTCATCGTCTTTGACTTGCTGGCGCACACGTGCAACCCGCTGCTGATCGA
>JBOGJG010000003.1:0-1333 GCA_050747825.1 Acidobacteriota bacterium
CCCCAGGATGCGACGAGCCGACATCGAGGTGCCAAACCTTCCCGTCGATATGGACTCTTGGGGAAGATGAGCCTGTTATCCCCGGGGTACCTTTTATCCGTTGAGCGACGGCGCTTCCACACGCAACCGCCGGGTCACTATGCCCTGCTTTCGCACCTGCTCGACTTGTAAGTCTCGCAGTCAAGCTCCCTTGTGTCATTGCACTCGACGCCTGATTGCCGACCAGGCTGAGGGAACCTTTGGGCGCCTCCGTTACTCTTTAGGAGGCGACCGCCCCAGTCAAACTACCCACCTGGCGCTGTCCCCCACCCGGATAACGGGCGTGGGTTAGAGCCCCAGCATATGAAGGGTGGTATTTCAAGGTTGCCTCCACACCGGCTAGCGCCGATGCTTCCCAGGCTCCCACCTATCCTACACAACACATACCAAGACTCAACACCAAGCTGCAGTTAAGGTCCACGGGGTCTTTCCGTCCTGCCGCAGCTAACGAGCATCTTTACTCGTACTTCAATTTCGCCGGGTCGGTGGCTGAGACAGTAGGGAAATCGTTACGCCATTCGTGCAGGTCGGAACTTACCCGACAAGGAATTTCGCTACCTTAGGCACGTTTGTTACTCCTCGATCGACGTGCTTGCCGATCGAAGGGCCAGGACATTTCTGCCTGGCTCTGCATGTCGCCATGCAGGTCGGACTGTCTCATCTCCGGCTCGTGCGGAGCCGGGCCTGGCGTACAGTCTCTGAGGATCCCGCCAAGATCTCTTCCAGGTTTCGAGCTCGATGCGCTTCGTGTTGGGACACACACCTGGACACCGGCTGGAGTTGCCAGTGATGTGTGGCCCTGATGTACGGATTCCGATGGAGACTGACACAAAACAGCCCTCTCCATCGACGAATCCGACGACCCACCGTGCATCGAGCAAGATGATCTCGGCGGTTTCCTGCTGATGATCCCCACCGGACGGATTGTCACTGCTCATCGTCACATGATCCCCGAGGGGTGTGTGTGACAACGAACGAGTACCGCCGGATACAGGGACTTTCCAGCATACAGCCAGGTTTTACAACCGCCTCTAGTTGACGGTTATAGTTACCGCCGCCGTTTACCGGGGCTTCAGTTCAAAGCTTCGCTTCCGAAGAGGCTAACCTTTCCCATTAACCTTCCGGCACCGGGCAGGCGTCACAGCGTATACATCGCCTTACGGCTTGGCACGCTGCTGTGTTTTTAGTAAACAGTCGCTTCCCCCTGGCCTCTGCGACCCCTTCGAGCTCCGGACGCGAGGTCCTTCACCCTAACGGGGTCCTCCTTCTCCCGAAGTTACGGAGGCATTTTGCC
>JBOGJG010000004.1:0-4157 GCA_050747825.1 Acidobacteriota bacterium
AATTCGAGATCCGCCGAATGACCTCGATGGCTTTCAGGATGTCCGTTCGAGAGACATCCTTGTGCGTGACGAAGCGCACCTGGCGGGGGCCGGTCGGGCCGGCCAGGATGGAGTGCTCCTTCAGAGAACTGAGGAAAAAGATCATACGCGACCGATGCCGTCCGACCAGGAAATCGGCGACTGCCACCGGGAACCGTCATGAAGACACCTGTCAACCGCACGCGCAGCGCGCCATTCGTGCAATACCCCCTCTCGTCATTCCGGACGCGCATAGCGCGATCCGGAATCCAGTCAAACAAAGCATCCTGGCCGCAGGCTAGGATGCTCATTCATGGAATGCGTTGTGCGCGGCGGCATAATTACTTCAAATCGTTCGCGATGGTCGCGAACTGCTCCAGCGCCGCTTCAAGATCGGCAGCGATGTCGGCGGCGATCACGTCCGGCGGCGGCAGGTTGGCGGATTCCTCCAGCGCGAGCCGCTTGTCGGTGCCGACCATGGCCTCCAAGGCGGCCCACTTCGTCTTGAGCCTGTGCTTATAGCGGGCCTTTTCCTCCTTGACGTACTACTCGCTCTCTGGGTCGGTCGCCTTGCTTTCCAGCTCGGCGCGCTTTTCCAGGAAGGCGTCCGAGATGTATTTGAGAAAGATCAGGCCGAGCACGACGTGCCTGTACTCGGCGGCGTCCATGTTGTGGCGCAGCTTGTCGGCCGCCGCCCACAGCTTGTCCTCGAAACCGAGGTTTCCGCTCGTGTTGCTCCTCTTCTGCTTCTCGGTCATCTATTTACCCATTCATTGCCCGCAGTATGCAGGCGTTCCTATTTCTCAGTTGTCATTCTAAGCCGTGTTCAGGCCGCAATGCGCCCGATGTGGGCGGCGGCGAGATCGGGCGAGAGCATCTTCAACTTGTCCATGATGGCTCCTGATTACATGTCCCACAGCCGGGCCAGCGGCACGGCCAGGCAATGCTCGACATCGAGCTTGATGGTGCTGGCGCCGGCGTGCAGCACCACGCCACCGCGGAAATCCTTGCCGCACTGGTCGGCCAGGCGGCGCAAGCCGGCGCCATCGGCGGGCGTCACCGTGGCGGCGGCTTTCACTTCCACGCCCCATACCTCGCGTGCGCGACTGACGACGAGGTCCACTTCCACCGTGTCCTTGTCGCGGTAGTGCCAGAACTCGAGCTCCGGCGCGGTCCAGCCGGTCTGTGCGATCAGTTGCTGAACCACGAAGGTTTCCAGCAGGTGGCCGAAGCGTTCGCGCCGGTTGACGGCGTCCTCGGCGCTCAGGCCCGCCAGCGTGGCAGCAAGGCCGCTGTCCACCAGATGCACCTTGGGTGTCTTGATGAGGCGCTTGGCGCGATGGCGGTGCCAGGGCTGCAGACGCCGCACCAGAAACAGGCGCTCGCACACGGCGAAGTAATGTTCGACGGTTTCGCGGCGCAGGTCCAGTTCGTTGGCCAGACTGGCGACATTGAGCAGTTGCGCCGTGCCGGCCTGGCGGGGCCCCAACAGACACACCACGGGGGTATCGGCGAGCGCAGCGCTCACAGCAGTCCGCAGGGGGCGGTCAAAGGGAACGGGCTCGCGCGTGGTCGGCATGGTTTCGCAAGTGTAGCGTCCTATTTGCTATTTTCATAGCGTCCAAAATACTATTTGAGTCGCGTCTGATTGCCTATCGGAAGGCCGGCCAATTGCAAGGCTTCGCAGCGGCTGTTTGCAACCTCGCGGCCACGGTTCTCATCAAGTCGGGTCCGCGGCGCGGGCGGCCTCCAAAAGCTGCTGCATCCCGACCCCCGGTCGGGATGCTTTTCCCCGTGGGTTCCCGCTTTCGCGGGAACGACGGAGCGATTGTGGCATAAATGCCGGCTTTCGCCGGAATGACGCGGGTATGAATTCCGGCAAATCGTTTTCCGCCGGCGCGGATCTGAACTGGATGCGCGCCAGTGCGCAATACGACGAGGCCCGCAACATCGAGGACGCATTGAAACTCTCGGAACTGATGAGCACGCTGGACAGCCTGCGCAAACCCACCATCGCGTGCGTGAACGGCGCCGCGTTCGGCGGCGGCGTGGGGCTGGTGGCCTGCTGCGACATCGCGATTGCCTCCGCGAGCGCGAAATTCTGCTTGAGCGAAGTGCGGTTGGGGCTGGTGCCGTCGGTGATTTCGCCTTATGTGATCGCCGCCATCGGCGCGCACAACGCGCGCCGCTATTTCCTGACTGCCGACCTCATCACGGCGGACTGGACCGAAAATTGATCTTTTGCTGCCGGACAAGCCGCAACAGGAATTGTAAATTCAAGGAAACTCCGATTGATTTCATTTCCATCATTCCCGCGCAGGCGGGAATCCGGAATTATCAAGAACCTGGATTTCAGTTTTCGCCGGAATGACGAATAAAGAAGCAGAGGAATTTGCATGACTCACCCGATCATCAACATCGCTGACTTGAAAATACAATCCGTCGGCCCCGAGCGTGCGCCCAAGGGTAAAAACGCCGGCAATTACGACATTCGTTGGGGCGAGATCGCAAGCCGCATCGGCGCGCGCAAACGACCTTCGCCTGGAGATGGATGGCGTCCTGCGCTCCTGGGCTGTGCCTAAGGGCCCCTCGCTTGACCCTAGCGTGAAACGGCTGGCAATTGCCGTAGAGGACCATCCTCTGGAGTATGGAGGTTTTGAAGGTATCATCCCGGAAGGACAGTACGGCGGAGGCAAAGTGATCATCTGGGATCATGGAACCTACGAATGTGTGGGCAAGGAGACGGATCCAGTGAAGGCGTGGAAAGAAGGGAAAATCGATTTTATCCTTCAGGGCAAAAAACTCAAAGGGAACTGGCTTCTCATCAAGTCCCACACAGCCAAAGACGAAAATCAGTGGCTGTTCTTTAAGAGGCGTGATGAGCACGCGGATACCCAAAACGAGATCACGGAAACGGCGCCGGAATCCGTCATTTCGGGGCTGGAAGTGGAGGAAGTCAGCTCCGGTGGCTCGGCCACCTGGAACAGCCGCGTAAAGAAGCTACTCGAGGAACTTGGGGCACCCCGCCGGGAGGTTGCGGCACAGATTCGTCCCATGCTCACGACTCTGACCTCGAAGGTTCCTGAAGGCAACGCATGGGCCTATGAGCTCAAATATGACGGCGTGCGGGCCATCGCCTCCAAAAAGGGGGCGGAGATGAGTCTTTACTCCCGCAATTTCAATCCGCTGGAAGGCCAGTTTCCGGAAGTGCTCGAAGAGTTGCGCGAAATCCCTTCCAATCATTTCACCCTCGACGGGGAGATTACGGCGCTCGATGAGCAAGGCCGGTCTCGCTTCCAGCTCATCCAGCCCCGCCTGGGCCGCAGCGATCCCCGCCAGGTCCAGCAGCTTCGGGAAAAAGTCCCGGCCTATTTCTTCGTTTTCGACCTCCTGGCCTGCGAGGGATACGATCTCAGAGCAGTACCCCTGTCGGAGCGCAAGAGAATTCTGAAGGCGCTTCTGCCCGAGACCCCTCATATCCGCTATACCGAAGACATCCGCGAAAACGGCAAGAAGTTCCTCGAGTTGGCCTGCGGGCGGGGACTTGAAGGAATTATTGCCAAAGACGTCAACAGCAAATATGAGAGCATCCGGAGCCAGGCCTGGTTCAAGATCAAGTGCATTCAAAATGAGACATTTGTCATCGGGGGCTTCACCCGGCCGACGGGCAGCCGAAAACACTTTGGAGCCGTGGTCCTCGGACTGTTTCAGGATAGTGACTTGGTCTTCGTGGGCAAGTCAGGCAGCGGCTTCAACCAAAAGAGCCTCAATGAAATGTACGCGGAGCTGAAGAAGAGACAGCGAAAGACCAGTCCGTTCAAGGAAATCCCCAGGGAAGTGGAACGCGAGGTCAAAGGCTGGGTCAAGCCTGACCTGGTCGCTGAAGTCAAATTTTCGGAATGGACCAATGATGGACGCCTGCGGGCCCCGATCTTTATGGGCTTGAGGCCGGATGTGGATGCAAAGGAATGCTGCGCCGAGTTGCCGGCTCAGGCGGCGCCTCTGGTATATTAATTCGAGATCCGCCGAATGACCTCGATGGCTTTCAGGATGTCCGTTCGAGAGACATCCTTGTGCGTGACGAAGCGCACCTGGCGGGGGCCGGTCGGGCCGGCCAGGATGGAGTGCTCCTTCAGAGA
>JBOGJG010000005.1:0-3081 GCA_050747825.1 Acidobacteriota bacterium
CTCCCGATTACTGCGCCTTTAACCGGCTTCAAGTCCAACGGCTCAAGCAGCGGTGGATTGAGACTCAGAGCAGGGCGGACACTCGGAACGGAAAGAGTGCTTGCGAAAAGTTTGCGCAGGCAAAAACATTACCGTGGTAAAGCGGGTGGGGAATAACCTTGGTGATTGACACCAAAAGGCAGGATTGAGCAAGCGAGTCAGGCCGCATGTGCTGCGTCATTGCTTGGCCACCCACCATCTGGAAGCCGGCCAGGATCTCAAAACTATCCAGGTCTGGCTGGGGCATCGCAACCTGAACAGCACATCGATCTATCTGCATGTGGCGGTCGAAGTCAACGCCAGGCGACGCCGCAATGATGATTTGTTGGCCTCGGTTCGGAAAGGCAAAAGACCCAGGTGAGAAGGTGTCGGCTCGAAGTGGCCGACATCTTCCGCAGCTGTGAGAGGGACTTTCTCGCGCAGCACCCCACGTCGCCCCAACAGCGAAAGGCCTTGCGCGATATCGGAGTGTGTCGCACAGCCGCCCTGGGGGGACACCTGTGGCGCTGTGAGCAGTGTGATCACCAGGAGATCTCCTACAACTCCTGCCGGAACCGCCACTGCCCCAAGTGTCCAGGAAAGAGCCGGGCCCAGTGGTTGGAAGCTCGGGCCCACGATCTGCTGCCGACGGTCTACTTTCACGTCGTTTTCACGCTGCCGGATCGGCTCGGCCCGCTCGTCCTTCAGAATCAGCAAGCCCTCTACGGAGTCCTCTTCCAAACGGTCTCGCAGACCCTGCTGAGGATCGCCCGCGACCCGCGCCATCTGGGGGCTAAAATCGGATTCCTGGCCGTGCTCCACAGTTGGGGCCAAAATCTGATGTTCCATCCCCATGTCCACGGCGTCGTTCCAGGAGGAGGACTCTCTCCGGATGAAAGCCGCTGGATCGCCTGCCGTTCCAACTTCTTGCTCTCGGTGCGGGTGTTGAGCCGACTCTTTCGCCACCGCTTTTTGCGCTCTCTGGATCCGCTGTACCGGCGAGGAGAACTGGCGCTCCACGGCAGGCTCCAACCTTGCGCCCACCCCTCCGACTGGAAGAGTCTGCTCCAAGAGCTGCGGCAGACCGAATGGGTCGTCTATTCCAAACGCCCTTTCGGCGGTCCTCACCAGGTACTCAAGTACTTGGCCCGCTACACCCATTGGGTAGCGATCTCCAATCGGCGCCTGCTCTCCTTCGAACAGGGGCGCCTCTCCTTCCGCTATAAAGACGATCGCCGGGGTGGCCTTCCTCGCACCATGACTTTAGAAGGAGTTGAGTTCATTCGCCGCTTTCTTCTTCACGTCTTGCCCAAGAATTTCATGCGCATCCGCAGCTACGGCTTTTTGGCCAACTCTTGCCGTCGACGCAAACTCGCCCTGTGCCGCAAACTACTGGCCCACAGCCCAACCGACACACAGCCAGTCCTCCTCGGCAACCCCTCCGCCTCCGAGTCCCCATCCAGGCTCTATCCCGCCTGTGGAAGAGGCCCCCTGCTTGTGATCGAAATCCTTCAGCCCCTGTTCCCTGCTATTGAGGAAAGGATGAATTCTCCATGAAGACCGCCGCTCCCTCTCTTGAATCCTTCCGGCCCCCTGGACTGCCCGAGCCCAGCTTGGCCATTGGGCGGCGGCCTTCGCACCGGTTCGTCCGCCAGGCCACCAGCCCCATTTTTTTCGCCCACTCGTGCTCCTCAAATCGGCCTCTACTGCCGATCAGCTGCCAGAAAGTCCCTCTGATAGGCCCCTGTGGCGCCTCTTCGATGCCGTTCCTCACAGCCGGGCCGCCCAAACAATCCCCATAGAAGCCACGGCGGCTCAGTCCAACGGGGTTGTATCCGGAATACCCCTTTTACGGCTCAGTGGATCGAAATGTCTTGCTTTTTCGGGGGTACTCCGGATACAACCCTATTTGTTAGATGGACAGCGTCTGAGCGTCAGGGCGTAGCTTGACCCATGGTGGTGATGGGCGGAATAATGGGTCGTGCCGACCGTCAAGGATATTGCCGGCCCTTATCGATTTTATTTTTACAGCTTTGACTGTAACGAGCGGCCGCATGTTCACGTTTCGGCGGGGCCGCGTCGTTTGCAAATTCTGGCTCGATCCAGTGGCGTTAGCGCAGAACCACGGATTCGCGGCTCGGGAACTTAACGAAATCCGTGCGATCATTAGGGAAGAACGAACCAAGATTGAGGGGGCATGGCGTGAGCACTGCGGTGAACGTTGATACTCGGGTGAAGGGCGTATCCGTAACAGACGAGCTGATCACATTCTATCTCGTCGATGGGCGAGTCGTCAGTGTGCCTTTGGCATGGTCGTGGAGGCTCAGCGACGCGACTCCAGCTCAGCGAAATAACTACGAGATTATTGGCGATGGCCATGGAGTGCATTGGCCTGAGATTGACGAAGATCTCAGCGTCGAGGGCATGTTCCATGGCGTGCCAGCACGCCGCCCAGGCAAGTGACCTTCGGGCCAGCTAACACGCGGTTGGAGCGGACCGCTGAAAAACGCGGCCGCTCAACCGCAAACCGTTAGGCGCTGAAATTCGTAACGTACGGTCTGTGAGGAGTTGACGATGACGCTGAGCATCAACGATTTCAAGGTGTACATGCCCGCGAAGGACTTCGAGCAATCGAAGCGTTTCTACAGTGCACTCGGATTTGCGATGTCGGAGGGATGGGGCGGCACGGCTGATTTTGAACTCAACGGCAATCGCTTCCGACTGCAGGACTATTATGTCAAGGATTGGGCTGACAACTTCATGGTCGTCATGGGAGTTGATGATGTCGAGGCATGGCACCAACAAGCGCGCAAGGTCGCGAGCAGCGGTGTATTCGACAACATCCGCATCAAGCCGCCAGAAGCCGTCGACGACTCGCTTGTTCTTCACGTCGTGGATCCATCTGGCGTGTTGCTCGTCTTCGTACAATAGGTGCGCTAGCCTGGATTTCCACGAAGGGGTATCGACCTGACATTGGTCTTGAGGGCCGCCGACCAGGAGCCCGTGGGACGGGCATCAGAACCGGGCGGAGCCTCTTCTTGTGTTAGTGTGGATCTGCGCCAT
>JBOGJG010000006.1:0-4610 GCA_050747825.1 Acidobacteriota bacterium
TTGACCATCTCAGACTTCAACTCGCTCCCCGAAGACGCGCGCAGCCAAAAACTCAGCCCCCCGATGCTAACCCACTGCGTATACCCTGAAGGAAATTGCAGAGCCTCTGCGCCCTGGCCGTAGCGGCCTTTTTAGAATCACACCTGGGCGGCTTCCAGCCTCCGCCGATCTGAGACAAGAGGGGTTACGCCTTCACCCAGATCGGCGACGACCAGGCGCGCTGGCCGTTGCGCTGGATAACCCGGACGTAATAAAAATCGGTGGCGCCGGGTTTGCTGTCGCGGGCGTCGTCCTCCAGTTCCAGGTCGGCACTCAGTTCATCCAGCGTGCGCGCCTGGTGCAGCTTGAACTTGGAGCATTACTTCAGCGAGCGCCAGTAATTGCCGTCATTGGTGGCCGGGATATTCTCCATGTAGCGCACCGAGGACTGGCGCAGCACGTCGGCCGGGGAGGTGCGGATAAGCTGGCGCAGTTCATCGCAGGTGACGTTTATCTGGATGCCGTCTTTCTCGGGGCACTCCACCTCAAAAGCCATGACGTCGCCATAGCGGCGGGCCTGGCCGTCATAGCGGCCTTTCTCCGTCTTGGAAGTCCAGCGGCACTCCGATCCGCTCAGCGCGGCGCTCCAGTCGTGCTCCTTGCGGGCGTCCCAGCCCCATTCCAAGAGAAAGCGCACCCGCTTCAGAGCCCCGTTGGAGGCGCGGCCTTGCGGCCGGTTGAATGTGTGCAGTATCTGGTTGTTTTTGAGCACCTCGATGCGTTCGATCTGGTCCCAGCCCACGGCGCAGCTGCTCGACCGCGCGCTGGCCCCCGGATACCCCCTGTAGGAGACCAAGGCCACACGTTTGGCCTGCCACTGACCTCGCAGTCGTCTTGTCCTTTCCTGCGAACACTGCGCCGTTGTTCCTGCGGGCAAAAAGGGTCAGAAAACTGTGCCACTTTTTTCTTCCCACCGCATCAACTAGTGGAGATCCCTCGGGTGTTGGGGCCGAACCTGCTTCTGGTATGGAGTTAATGAGGGCAGGACAGGCGATTAACGACAGCAATTTTCCCCCTGATCTTCCCAGCCGAGGACGATCTCCCCCTTTCCTGTCAGCTCTCACTTTCGTTTGGCAATAATTGAATAAACCGTCCCGGCGGTTCTGAAAAGAAGTTGAGTATTTGAGAAGGAGTTTTGAAGTGAAAGGTTTGAGAAATAGTGTTTTTATGCTTCTGGCAACCCATGGATTCACGGTACAGTCAGTCGGCCAGGTTCCACCGGAATTGCCGCCATTTGTGCCAAACCAAATCATAATTGAGTTCTTGCCAGGAACTCCTCAATCGATAAGGAACGATTTGTTTAATCTACTTGATCCTATGCGCGAAGAACAACGACGATTTGCGACAACTCTTCATGTCCTTGATTTCGATGAGAATGCAGATCTTGATTCCCTAATTCAGAGAATTGAGAGGAATTCTCATGTCCTATTTGCCTCTCGAAATGCCTATGGCAAGCTATCTGAAGTATTTCCCGATGATCCGCACTTCCAGTCCGGTGAACAATGGAACGCCCATAATACGGGCCAATCTGGAGGAACCATTGATGTCGATCTTGATGCCCCGGCTGCCTGGGATAATTCTACCGGGAGTTCAACTGTCACAGTCGCTGTAATCGATACCGGTGTAGATGCAACTCATGAAGATTTGGCCGCCAATCTGCTCCCGGGCTGGAATGTTGCGGATGACAACAGCGATGTCAGTGATACCGCCGGAAATAGCCATGGAACAGCGATCACTGGAATCATAAGTGCGGTTGGTAACAACAGCAAGGGAGTGGCTGGAGTTACATGGAACACTAAGATACTGCCAATCGTTTGGCTCACTTTCAACCCCGACAGGACACTAAGATCCGGGGGCACCGATGCCGATCAAGCTGATGCTGTAGCATATGCTCGAAGTCAAGGCGTGAAGATTGTGAGCGTGAGCTCGAATTTCCCAGATGACTTTCCGATGCCGGCTACGCGAAGTCAGATTCAACAGAGTAGCGATACGCTTTTTGTTTATTCTGCAGGCAACGCCGCGCTCTACACAAGTGCGGGTGCAAACATTGTAGACGAGACCAGCAATGGGACGATTTATCCATGTGTGTATGCTGAGCCCAATGTTGTCTGTGTAGCCGCGGTTAAGCGCGATGGAAATAAACCTCTATTCTCTAACTACGGGATCAAAACGGTCCATCTTGGAGCACCTGGTGAAGAAATTTTCTCGACGGAGAGAGGCAGTACATATGGGATGCCTGGACCAAATTCAGGTGGCTACCCGGATGGAGCCGGAACTTCTTTTGCGGCTCCGCATGTGACCGGCGTAGTCGCTTTGATGAAAGCCTTGAATCCAAGCTATGACTGGAAAAAGCTCAAGGAAAACGTCTTGCTTGCCGCTCAACCCAGTCCGACCGGGGATCTCGATGGAAAGACTCACACCGGAAGGATGGTTAATGCAGATATTGCTGCACTTGCGTTTGGTGATAGCTTTGACGATGGGTTTGAAGGGATAAGTGGAACTGATCCCTCATTCTTCTTTTCAAACTCCACGACAGGAACACGTTGGGGGGTGGCCCAAAGCGGAAGTGCGCTGTGTGACCCTCAAGTGAAGACAATGACAGGCACTCTTGATCACACGCTCGAGGCGAAGTTCTCGGAAAGAGCGGGGGAGCCAGGTTCCAACTGGACGCTGGCAAGTTATAAAATCGCTTACCCGCCAGGAAACGATGTCCAGTCCCTTCTCATCAGAATCAATACTGCTGACGGAAGTGAATTCACAGGCAAATCAGGCAGGATCGGTGTGGGCATTATTGGTGAATCGAACCAATCCTCACAGGCCTGTTCGTCGAATGGCAAGACATACGACGAAATCAGCTTTGCTGCATCCATGATCGGGGGGATAGACGTAGACACCGGAGAACCCTTCATTTACTTCGATCCGCCGTACACAGAGTTCACCTATCCGGCTATCAGCCTCACTGGCCTTACGAAGTTATCGATAAATTTGTTCGAGGGCCCAGGGTATGCTTCTTTGTATATTTCAGATGCTATTACCGGGGAAATAATCTTCCAGGAGGAAGGTATTCCTTACCCCGGCGATTGGAATTGGACTGGTACAGACAAGCCCGCGATCGCTTACTATGGTCTAAGTAGCGGCACCAGCGGTACGCTTCACGTACGCAGCTTTCTGTCAGCAAGATAGGCCGAGCACCTCGTCCGAATTCAATCGGATCATTCACCAAAGGAGAGAAAGTTATGAACAGAAAGTGTGTGAGGAGTCGTTCTTTCGTTATCCATACAATCAACGTATGGCTTAGCCTCGGGATACTCGTGCTTTCGATTGTTCCTGTCAGAGGCCAAACCCTTGTGGCCGGTTTTCATGCCTATTTACCGCAGGTGGCAAGGGGAAGCCTTTCGGGCTTATATCTAGAGACTATAGTTGTGATAACAAATGGCGGATCTGCGCCAGTAACAGTCAAGGTGGAATCGTTTGGCCTTGATTTCCCTCAGTCAGAGATCGAACTAGCTCCTGGCGAGCGACGGGAAATCAGATTTGAAGGCGACCCCTTTCAACTTGGATGGGTGCGTCTATTATCTGAAACAGCCGTCACGGCCGCCGCGCATATTTTGGTGAAGCTGAGCCCCCAGTCCAAGGAAGTCCTCGAGCACGCGGTCATTGTGGGCCAGCCCCTCGTTTCAAAAGCCGTGATTCCGGTTTTTTTTGATACCCCTGTTGCAGACGACACCGGTTTTGCACTGGCATACGGACAAAACGGCAATTACAAGTTCACCTTACTAGATCCGGCAGGAGAGGAAGTTGCTTCGAGGATAGAGGAAAAGGGCTTTAATCTTGATGGGGCTCCCAGTGATCATGCAGCAATGTTCGTAAGTCAGCTGTTTCCCGAGATTCTTGAGGGTTTTACGTCTGGTACTCTTGTGATCGAACATTTGTCACCAAACAACATCGCGATGGCGTTTGCACCAACTGCTCTCTACATCTTGGGAACAGAACTGACAACCGCAGATGTGCTTGATATTGATGAGCCGGGAAGTTATTTGATCTTTCCAAAGTCCACCGAAGATGTTCCAGGTCAAGCGGCTGAACTGGCTGAAGTCTATGGATTTGAGGTAAAGAGGACGCTTGATAATGTGATAGAAGGAATCATGACTTTTGAAGTTGCACGCGCCGTCAGCAGAGATAACCGAATCGAGAACGTATTTCCCAATAGTGTCGGACAGTTATCTTCTCTGCCATAGGATTAGGATTGTGGTGCTCAGCTAAGATGCCAGAGCGGCAATCACACCTGTGCGCTTCCAGCCTCAGCCGATCTGAGACAGCAGGGCTCTGCGGCAAGAGGGATCAAGTCCTGCATTTTGCGTTTTTGAGGAGGGGTGAAAAGGTGACAGAGATCTTTAAGGAAAGGAACTGTGTCCCCTTTTTCTGCCCCCGCGACGAGGTCGATAGTCGATAGGAATTTCTTTTGTGGCGGGAGTGTGTCGGAGACGAGAAAAAGGGGTTCCGGGAGTGGTTTGTGAGCGATGGAGTGAGATTGGAGAAGGTAAGCAGCCTGGTTTGTGGAGCTTTTGGAG
>JBOGJG010000007.1:0-39751 GCA_050747825.1 Acidobacteriota bacterium
TCCCCTGGCGCCCTTTGGGTTAGGGGCGGCGAGGACCCGTCTGCGGCGTTGCGGCTCCTGGACGATGCAAGGGCATCGCCGGCGTCGCCGGGCCTTGCATCCGAGCCCTCGGCGCCCCTAACACGACCCCTCAGGACTTTTACCACAGGCGGCTAAGCTGCGTGAGGCCCCCATCCCTCCGAATCGACGACAGGTTCTCCTCGCCCGTGGCGGAGAGGTCGAGCAGCACCATGCGGCCGCTCACTCGCTGCTCTCCATGCGTTTGAGTACGTTGACGCGCAGCAGGTGGATCGAAGCACTAGAGCCTGAAGACCTTATGCTGCCGGATCGCTTCTTCTCCCTGCACTCCGACCCACATGGCATTGTAGGCAATGCGCCAGTCCGGATAGGGCAATGCGTCGCCGTGAACCGCCCTCACGAAGTGCTCATACTGGATCCTGGTGCCGTCGCCTCCCTGGGGAAGTTCGACGACCTCTTCCGAATCTTTTATTTCGGGCGCTGCCAGACTATTTGAAACATCCCCCCTTTGAATCGTGACGCGACCGCCGCCGACCAGCATTTGGCCTGCGTCTCCCATGATCAGCCAGGGAGCGCCGTAGCCCCGGCAGTAAAGAGACATCCCGTAAGTCGCTTTGGCGCCATTGGCGTACTCGAGCAGGAGGCCGGCATGATCGATCGTCTTCCGGTCCATCCAGACATTGTGGCCCCCAAAAGCGGACAGCATTACAGGCTTGGCGTTCATCCACCAGTTGATGAGATCCAGCCGGTGGATCGAGTACTCGAGTAGCATGCCTCCAGTGGTGTCCTGGAAATAGCGCCAGTTCCTGGTCCGCTCGATAACCGGGTCTTCGTAAAGCTGCCGGATGTCCTGGCGAAAATCGGAGATCCAGGCATACCGAATGTTGCCGATCGAGCCCCCCTGCACCAGCTCGTTCACCTTCACGTAAGTGGGAGTGTGCCGCAACTGCATCCCGTATTGAAGAACGGGCTCGGATCCTTTAGCCACCGCCACCACCTCATCGCATTCGGCCATACTCAGTCCCATTGGCTTCTCGCACAGTACGTGCTTGTTGGACTTCAATGACTCAATGGTCATCTCTTTATGCAGGTAGTTGGGCGTGACAATGGCCACCGCATCCACGTCGGGTTGAGCCAGCAGATCCAGGTAATTTAAGAATGTTTTAGGCTCTGGACCTTTTACCTGCTCGACCCCGTTTTGCAGGTGCTCGGGTACGATGTCGCACAGTGCCGTGATTTCACAGCTTTCGACCTGGTTGAGAGCGGTGATGTGGTGTCTGGCGCGATTTCCGATGCCGATGATCCCCCAGCGAATCTTTTGCCCCGGGTTCGGCCCCGCAAAAGCCAGCCCCGAACCTTTCAATACAGACAGTCCGCCCGCCGCCTTAGCGGTTGTTCCCAGAAAATTTCTTCGTGTCCAGTTTGATTTGCTCATCGGTTTTCTCCATTTTCGGCGATTAGATTGCGAAGCTTTATCTTAGCTCACCAGTTTAACCGAAGCGACAGGGCTCTCAGGCGATTGGGAGTCCAACACCGCCCGGCGCCGGAGCCGGTGATCTTCCCGAAAGGTCGGCTGGCCGAGGACGGCAGAAAAAACACTCATCCAGAAAGCCGCGAAAAGTTCGCGCGTTTTTCGCGGCTAAAATTCCCTAATCCAAAGATTGCGAAAGTCGATCGGGTCGCCGTGGTTCTGCAGAGCAATGGGCCCGGCCTCGGGCACGCCCGGCAATTGGGCCTGATCAAGGACAGTCTCGCCGTTGAGAACGACTGTAACGCGATCTCCACGCATGGTAATCACAAAACGATTCCACTCGCCGGCTGGGTGATCCGCTCTGAGGCTGGGCATCAGGCTCCGGCGAACTTCCACAGGAAGCGAGGCATCTTTGTGTAAGGAATTAATATCGCCGCTGCCCATGGGCTGGGACCAGATGTTCACCTGAAATCGAGGATCTCCGCGCAGGTAGATTCCGCTATCGCCCGCATGCTCGATCTCGTGCTTGACCACCTCACCGTTCTGGTCGCGCTTGATCAGACCGTCCGTTGTAAAGGCGTTCATCGGCATACGAACCGGCTTGCCGGTGAGCCGCCAGTCCACCATAAGGGTGAAATCCCGGTACGATTTTTCACTCCAAAGGTTATAGTCTGCGCCGCGTTCCCGGGGCGGCTGATCTTCACGCAGGCGCACGACACCGCTATCGGTGATCTCCCACCGGTCTTCCAGGTCCTTGTGCCACTTCCAGCCTTGAAAAGAGGCGCCAGCAGAGATCGAAGTGAAACCTTCGGGTAAGTCTTCGGCAGGCGCAACTGATGTGAGGGCGACAAGCGTACTTAAAAGAATGAAAACGGCCTTTGTTATCATGCGCTAACCTCCAGAGCCAGCGGCATCCGGCAGTGTCTTTCGATGAACTTGATGTTGCGGGTCGTCGCTTCGACCATCTGGTTTCGATCGAAATGCTGCGATTCGAAAATGTACCAGCCTTCGTAGCCGATTCCGTTAAAGGCCCGAAAAGCTGCCGGCCAATCGATCGGGCCCGCTTCCTCGATCAACTTGCTCCCATTCTTAACATGAACCTGGCAGATTCGCTCTTTGCCCAGGAGGGAAATCCCGGGAATCGCCTGATCTCCATGCCCGTAATGGGCCATATTGTGGAGATCGTAATAGACCTGAACATTCGGGCGATCGATGAGATCGACCAGTTTCTTGTTGTCGGCCGGGCTCAAAGAGTTTTCCAGCCCCAGGACGATGCCGGCGGCGGCCGCCTTGGGTGCCGCCTTCTGATGGAGTTCCACAACCGGACCATAGGAGGACTCCTGGTCCATTTCGGGGGCCTTGTCCCGGAAGAAAGCGACCAGGACTACGCTGGCTCCCAGGAGTTCGGCCGCCCGAATGGATTGTAGAAGGTTGATCTCGGCCACCGGGGATCGCAGAATCGAAACGCCCTGATCCCAGATGCCGGCCACAGAAGGAACGATCATGCCCCAGCGATTGGCCTCTTTCTTGTAGCGGCGTACGGCATTCAAATCCCGGAGACTGGGTTGACCTGCCGCAACCTGTAATTCGACCCCCAGAAGTCCGGGGATCTGTCGCGCCGCCTGGAAGACCTCAAAATCGCCGACCATCTTCATGCTGGCGGCTCGATGGCCTATCTTGAGAGGGACCCGCAGCTCATTTTCTGGCGGCGTCTCTGCAGGCAGGCTGGCACGTCCCGCCGCCGGCGAGATACCGGCGGTCAGCATGCTGCCGCCCGTGGCTTTGACAAATTCACGTCTTGAAAGCGTACTCCATTTTTTCACTTTCTTTAAATTCTGGCAGATTAATACTCCCCGCTTCAAGCGGGAGGCGCGATCGAGCTGTTCATCCGGCTGCCCGAGCCCCGCAGGATGGCGGCCTTTTCCGTAGGTCCGGAAGGCTGAGTACAGCCGGCGAAGGAATGAATGCCCCCGAAGCCCGTAGAGAACCGAGCTTGATGAAAAAAAGCCATGATGGTATATTGCCATCATGGTAAAAACTCAGATCCAGGTTCCCGATCAACTTTATCGGGAGGCGAAGCGAATCGCTCGCGAACGGGAAATTTCTTTCGCAGAGGTCGTGCGTCGCGGGCTGGAAGCCATTGTTCGAACTTACCCTTGCCTGCCGCAGGAGGGTAAATATTGGCGTCCACCCGCTCCTCGTGACCTGGGATGGAAAGGCCTGGACCACGCGCGGGTGAAAGCGGCCGCCCTGGAGGATCAGGAATTGAAGGGGAGGGTCTGAAAGCTTGCTCTCCATAGATGCGAATTTATTACTGTACGCTTTCAACGCGGCGTCACCCTGGCATCGATCGGCCGCAGCTTTTCTATCGGATCTCCATTCCAGAGATGATGTCCTGATTTCCGAACTGGTTCTGGTCGAGTTTTACACGCTTTTGCGCAATCCGCAGGTCGTCGAGCGTCCCTTACCTTCGTCGGAAGCAGTGAAGGTGATTTCCACTTATCGGCGTCACCCTCGTTGGCGATTGGAAGGATTCGCACCCGACAGTCTTGGGCTGCATGAGGCTCTGTGGGCGTCGGCGCGGGGGACGCGTTTTGCCCGAAGACGCATTTACGATGCCAGACTGGCACTGACTCTGATCCAGCAAGGTGTAACGGAGTTTGCCACCGCCAACGTAAAAGATTTCGAAGGATTCCGACTCAGTCGGGTCTGGAATCCTCTGTAATGGTCTGAGAGGTACATCGCTCTGACGCCAGCCGACCCGTAAGCAGGAGAGCGGCCTTCAGCGGGACGTCAGTCGCTGGAGGGTAAAGATCAGGAACGCGGCTAGATGATTTAATTTACCAGGGTTCTATTACCGTGTGAGGCGGAGGATGAGTAGGGCGTCGTTTTCCAGAGGAGAAGAACAGCTTAAAACGCCATCCGCCCCGATTTTCTGACTTTCGGAGTACTGATTGGCAGCGGGATCGAACCACTGCGCGCGGTATTGCAGCCGCAGGGGGTTGTACAAACGTATGCTCGTCTTTACCGGCGTATAAACCAGGATCTCTTTGAAATCATCGGTCCGAAGAACCGAGATGAAATGGTTGAAAACCTCGTCCCCGGGCTGATCGGCTAAAAGCTCCTGCCCGGGCTTCAGCTTCCACCATTCGAATCTCTGCATGAATTCAGACAAATAGCCGATCTGTGCCCCACCGGCCAGTTCGAGGCTCTCTCGCCAGGTGCCGGCCCAGGGAGCATCCCGGTGGTTTAGAATCTTTTCCCCTTCACGCCGCCAGGACCAGAGGCCATTGGCGCCGTAGGAGATACCAGAAGGGGGAGCCGCGAAAACACTCCAATAGGAGGCGTTTCGAACGTCCTGAGGCGTGGTGTCGGCATGGACTTGCTCGTAAATTGGTTCCAAATTGATGATGGGCCTGGGCGGCAGCTGGTCCCACTGTTCGGAGACCGGGCCTTTGTTGATCCAGTTTACAGTGCGCTCCTGACTGCTGTGGCTGGATTGATATCCGACAATGTCGAGCCACGGCTCGCCGGCGTAGGCGGCTCCGATCCAGGAGCGGCCGTGGGGGTGCTGTGCCACCAGTCCGGGATGCTCCTCGCCGAAAACACCGCGCCCGATTACCTTCCAGCGCTGCTCGTATTCATCGATGTAGCGCCCGTCACCTCCTAAAAACCAGACCACCTGATTGCCTCCGTATCGGGCCACCAGGTAACGCGCCAGCAGGACCGCCTCCTGGTCGGGCAGGTAGTAGCCCGGGCTCAGGTGCCGTCCCTGGCCGGACGGAAGCGCCCAGAGCAGCACCGGGGCCGCGACCAGGCCATATTCATTGATCAGATCTATTTTTCGATCCAACCGCTGAAAGAACTCCGGATCGATTTGAATTCGTCCACTCCCCTGGAAGGCCACCCGGCCCTGGCGATCGGCGTCGCCACCCCTCCATTGGGTGGTCACAAATTGAATGACGTTGTAGTTTTTGCCGGCCCGATCCTGAAGGTAGGTCCGCCATTCTGCGTCCGTCGCCTTCAGCGGCCCGTTCCAGGCCGTGCAAGCCGTCCAGAAAAAGGGCGTGCCGTCCGCATGAGCCAGATGATAGCCTCCCCAGGGCCGGATGACGGCTCCCCGGGTGTAAATATCGTGTTTGCTGTCGTGGGAGACGACCTCAAAACGGCCTTCTCGTTCGTGCAGACCCGAATTGGAATCATCAGAACATTGGGTCGTGTAAGTCCAGATCCCCCGTTCGTCCGGTGCAAATCGCACTTTCCAGCTTCGGCCCCCATCCCAAAACCCCTGGATTTTTTGGACTCGCCCGCTCGGAGATGTAAAAGAAACTTCAAAGCGATTGACGTCGTAAAGGGGATTTTCATAGGACCGGTCGCTTTGGAAACTCGCTTCGAATTTCATCCAGACGCCGACCGGATCCGCGGCATTTCCTGAACCAAGCACTAGCAGCGCAAAGATGAATGTTGCCAAGGTGCTGGCGACGCTAAAATGCCGCTTCCCGCCATGGCCGGTCCGGCTGCCAGTGCTCAAGGGCATTACACGAGCGACTTTGTTTTCCATTTCAGAAGGTATTGTAAAGCAAGTGCGAGTGAATCAGGAGGGGTCCCACGGCTGACCACTGACCCCGGCTCGCTACGCTCGCCTCCTGACCACTGACCGGCTCAGCCGGTCAGTGGTCAGCGGCCGGCATCAGCCGGTCAGCGGCGCGCGGTAAAGCCACCGCCCTTGACGGTGGTTCGTTTACTCAGCCAGAGCTACCACTCCGGATTTGCGGATAGCCCCGTCCGAGGTCAGCAGGTGAAGCCCGTGGCAGCGGGCGGTGGCTGCGATGAGCTGATCGGCCGGATCTCGGGGAAAGGATGGGCCCAGCCGCGTGCTTTCTACCGCTATCCTGGCTGTGATGGGAAGAATCTCCAGTTGGGGATGATCTTCCAAATCGGCAAGCCACTCATCTACAGACAACCGCGGCGACAGGCGTTTCAGTTCGACCAGCTTCGCTACCTCCCAGAGACTGATGATGCTGCACGAAACGCTGCCCTGCTCTTCCAGGGCAGTGTCAATCAGTGTAAAGGCCCCCGAGGCAATCGAAGGATCGTCCAGGTCCCAATGAACCAGAACATGAGTGTCCAGGAGAAGCCTCATTCTTTAAGAGATTCCCAATCGTCTTCGAAAGTAACGTTTACGATATCGCCTCTGATTTCCACCAGTCCTTTATGAAGGCCGCGAAGTGGTTTAGCCTTTTTATCCGCCACGGGCCCGACTTTAGCTACGGGTTCTCCATGCTTGGTGATAATGTACTCTTCCCCTTTCTCTTTCACCCGATCCAGAAGCTGGAGGCAACGACTCTTGAATTCACTGGCGCCATAAGTTTTTGCCATATACTTGGATTTTAGGATTAACCTGTTGACCAGTCAAGTAGTCAACATAACCTGGAGAGTCCATCCCGGGTCGCCTTCGCGCATCGGGTCCGTCTGGCCGCAACAATGGTCAACCTATTTCGGAGACACTACAGGAGACACCACACTAGAATAGAATAGAAATTCGAACAGTGAAGAGGACAAATGGCAAAAACGAATTCATTTGATATCGTTTCGCACACGGACCTCAACGAGGTGAGAAATGCAGTGCACCAGACCATGAAGGAAGTCCGGCAGCGCTTTGACTTTAAAGGCAGCCTCAGCCAGGTGCAATTGGAGGGGACGAGTCTGATCCTTGTCTCCGACGACGATTACAGACTGAAGAGTCTCAGAGATGTCCTGGAGCAGAAGCTAGTGCGCAGAGGCGTCTCTTTAAAAGCTCTCTCTTATGGAAGAGAGGAATCGGCCAGCGGTGGCAACCTGCGCCAGGAAGTGAGCATTCAGCAGGGCATTCCCATTGAAAAGGCGAAGGATGTTTCTAAATTCATTCGCGATACGAAGCTGAAAGCCCAGGCCTCAATTCAGGGCGATGCGGTGCGCGTTGCCAGCAGAGACCGGGACACGTTGCAGGAGATCATCCGCCTTCTTCGTCAGGAAGACTTCGGTATCGATGTGCAGTTCACCAATTATCGAAGCCAGTGACGAGCTTCTGGAAATGGAACCGCTGATGGACTCCATTTTGAAAATTACTATCGCGCCATGTCAAAAAAGGAACCTCTATTGGGCGATACTCGGGTGATCATGGCCGGAAAAGACCGGAAATTTGTGCCGGCACAGGCCAGGATCATTGGTGCCCACGCGATTGAAGTGTGGAGCACCGTGGTCCCCGATCCGGTGGCTGTTCGCTACGCCTGGGCCGACAACCCGGTGGCCAATCTCCAAACCAAGGAAGGGCTTCCAGTCACCCCGGTTCGCACGGATGACTGGCCCGGCATCACCGCCGACAGCCACTAGTCCGCGCCAGGGCCCGCCAGCCAGGCTTACCAAGTCCAGGCGGCGCTGGATTTTAATTTTCCGGCTGGTCGTGGTATTTTATCTGACAGTTCCTTGGCTTCTCCTAAGGAACTAAAGAATCAAAGAACCTGAGACGAGCGGAAAGGAACTTTCACATGGCGCAGTCAGCTACTACTCCAACAACCCAAAAGCCTTATCGGATCAAAGTCCACAACCTCGAATGCTGCAACTGCAATCACGGTTGCAACTGCCAGTTTGGAGGATTTCCAGACGATGGGCACTGCGAAGCCATACTGGCCTACGAGGTCATCGACGGTCATTATGGGGACGTTGACCTCAAAGGCACAAAGGCCCTCATCGGCGTGCAGTGGCCTAAGGCCATTCACGAAGGACACGGAAAGGCAGTGCTCTTCGTGGATGAAGCGGCGCGCCCGGAGCAGGTCGAGGGGATCGCCATGATTCTCTCCGGCCAGGCTGGCGGCATGCCCTGGGAAGCAATTGCCCAGACCCTGGACAGCGTTGAAGGCCCGGTTCTGAAAGCGATCGAGATCAAGGCGGACGGCCGCCGCTCTTCCTTTCGCATTCCGGGCATCGTGGATGTGAAATTCACACCTTTGCACGATATGATCTCCGGAGAGGAAAAAGAAGTCCACATTGTCTACCCCAGAGGCGGCTTCATCTGGGACGATGGCGACGTCGGCACCACCGAGACCATGCACATAGAGCACGGGGATATGAAGATTGAGTTCCCGGGACGCTTTGCCGCCTACGCCACGCCCGAGTGGACCAACCAGAAGTGAGCCTGCCTGCCGACCTCACCCTGGAGGCGGTGCTCAAACGCGACCGGCTCATCACACTGGCCGGCCTGATCGCAATTTCAGCGCTCGGATGGGCGTACCTCGTCCATATGGCTTTTCAGATGGGCCATATGGAGATGGAGCACATGCACATGGAGATGGCCATGCCCCAGATGCAGGCATGGACCGTCCTCGATCTCTTCCTGCTCTTCATCATGTGGGTCGTGATGATGGTCGCCATGATGGTCCCCTCCGCCGCTCCCATGGTGCTGATGTTTGCCCGCATCAACCGGCAGCGCCGTGAACGGCAAAGACCCTTTATCTCGACCGGGATCTTTCTGCTGGGCTACATTCTGGTCTGGGCCGGCTACAGCTTGGCGGCGACGCTGGTCCAGTGGGGCCTGCATAGCGCCGCTCTTCTATCGCCTATGATGGTGAGCAGCAGCCATATCCTGGGAGGCGTCTTGCTCGTGACTGCAGGGATCTTCCAACTCACTCCCCTGAAGCAGGCCTGCTTGACCCGCTGCCGCTCTCCTCTGAGTTTTCTGACCACGGAGTGGCGGGAAGGAGCCGGAGGCGCGCTCCTGATGGGCCTCAAGCACGGCAGCTATTGCGTGGGCTGCTGCTGGGTCCTCATGGCGCTCCTGTTTGTGGCCGGCGTCATGAACCTGCTATGGGTCGCCACCATCACCATCTTCGTCCTGGCCGAAAAACTGGTCCCCCGCGGCGACCTACTGGGCCGCCTCACAGGGGCCCCGCTGATACTGGCCGGCCTCTCCCTCTTTCTCTGAAGTTACGCGGGGGCTGTCACGGCCGGGTCGGCGCAGGCTGAATCATCGACTTTTACTACACCAGTTCCAAATCGACCTCGAAGGCTGATTCTGCTAAACTGCCGACATCTCAACAGGCGCCCGTAGCTCAGCATGGATAGAGCGTTGGTCTCCGGAACCAAAGGTCGCAGGTTCGAATCCTGCCGGGCGTACCAGGTTTAATGGGCACAGTGGCCGCTCCCTCGCGGTCGCGGCTCGGTTCATCAGATAGGCGCCCATCAGAATTGTCCAGAATCATCTTAAATTTTAAATCCCCTTGACAGTCGCCCGCCGGAGCGGATAGAATTCCCAGTATTCCAACGTATTCAGTCGGGAATAAGAGGCTAGGGCGTTTTTAATGAGTACAGATCAACCGGCAGGCACAACTCGACCAGCAAGGCCAAACCGTCCGGCAGCGGTGCGCCGCGACCAGCCCCTGACCTGGGACGAGGTCCGCAAGCGCAACTCGGTTGAGCGGATTAAAGCCGAAAAGCTGCCTTTCGATCTCCTCGACGAGCTGCCTCAGCTCGTTGAGAAGCAGTACGAAGAAATCTCCGAAGACGACATTCTGCGCTTGCAGTGGTGGGGGCTTTACCATGACAAGCCCAAGGTGGGCAACTTCATGATGCGCGTGAAGATCCCCGCCGGCGCCGTCAATCCCGATCAACTGCGCACCATCGGCGAGATCTCGCAGAAATTCGGCGAGGACAGCGGTGAGATCACCACCCGGCAGGATATCCAGATTCACTTCATCCGCCTCACCTCGATCCCCGAAGTTTTCGAGACCATGAAAAAGGTGGGTCTGACCACGGCGGGAGCCTGCGGAGACATCCTGCGCAACATCACCGGCTGCCCTGTGTCCGGCATCGACCCGCAGGAGCTTTTCGATACGCGGCCGGTCATCCAGGGGCTGGCGGACTTCTTTTACGGCAACCGTGACTACAGCGATTTGCCACGCAAGCATAAGTGGACCGTGGCTGCCTGCCCGTATCACTGCAACGCTCCCGAGATCCACGATGTCGGTCTGGTGGGCACCATTCAGGACGGCCGGCTCGGATTCGCCATCAGCGTCGGCGGCGGGCTCTCCACCGTCCCGCGCATCGCTCAGCCCTTCAACGTGTTCGTCCGTCCGGACGAAGCGCTCGAAGTGCTCAAAGGAATCCTGGACGTCTGGAGCAATGATTTGAATTACCGCCGAAGCCGGATCAAGGCCCGCTTCAAGTTCATGGTGGACGACCATGGTCCGGATGCCATCCGCCAGCGCGTGGAGGCCCAGATCGGCCGCAAGCTGACCCCGCTGAGCCATGTGCCGACGCCGATCGGCCGCAGCGACCATATGGGCATCCATCCTCAAAAGCAGGAAGGCTACAGCTACATCGGTTTTCCCATCTTTCCCGGGCTGCTCTCGGGCACTCAGATGATTGCCGTAGCCGAGATCGCCGGGCGTTACGGCCGGGAAATCCGATTTACGCGCGAGCAGAATCTGATTATCACGGACATCGCCAATGAGCAGGTCGATCGAGTCACCGACGAGATGGCCCAGTTGGGCTTCGAGCTGAAGGTCAACGCCATACGGGGACACAGCATCGGCTGCACAGGCAATCCGCAGTGCAATTTTGCCGTAGGAGATACCAAGCCGCGCCTGCGAAAACTGGTCGGCCACCTGGAAGGCCGCTTCGGCGAAGCCGTCTCCGACTTTCGCATTCACCTGGACGGCTGCCCGCACGCCTGCGGCCAGCACTGGGTGGGGGACATAGGCATCCAGGGCACCACGGTCCGCAAGGATGGCGAGAAGTCCCAGGCCTATGACATTTTTCTGCGTGGAGGCCTGGGAGCCAGAGCCAACATCGGAAGGCAGGTGGCGCGGCGCGTCCCGACCGACAACCTGGATATTTTTGTAGAAGGCCTGGTTGCCTCTTATCTGCAGCAGCGGCAGGATGGGGAAACTTTTCAGGAATTTTGCCTGGCCAGAAGCGATGAGCAACTCCTCGAGAGCATGCAGGGCACAGGACTGGCACAAAGCTGAGGAATGAACGCATGAGCACGAACAGTTTGAGAGTAGTGACTCCCGAGCGCCACATCATGGACGACTATGAAGCGGGCGAACTGGCAACC
The DNA here is from genome assembly GCA_050747825.1 of Acidobacteriota bacterium. GTDB lineage: Bacteria > Acidobacteriota > UBA6911 > RPQK01 > JBOGJG01 > JBOGJG01. The sequence continues at coordinate 11,583 of JBOGJG010000007.1, forward strand.
CTCTTCGAAGATCAGCAACCGGAAGATCTGCTGGAATGGGCTTTCGAGCGTTTCGGCACCGAGCGCTTCGCGCTGGTTTCAAGCTTTCAGATTGAGGCCATGGTGCTGATCGACATGGCCTGGCGAGTCAGCGAGAACTTTCGGGTGGTCACGATCGACACCGGCAGGATGCCTCAGGAAACATTCGATCTGATGGAGAAGGTCCGCGACCACTACCAAATCCCGATCGAGGTGATCGTGCCCGACAGCCGTCAGGTTCACAAGCTCGTCAACACGCATGGGGCCAATCTCTTCTATAAGGATGTCAACCTGCGTTTGCTCTGCTGCCACGTGCGCAAGGTGCTGCCTCTTCTGGGCGTGCTGGACAATCTGGATGCCTGGGCCACCGGGCTGCGCCGCGGCCAGTGGGCCACTCGCGGCAACATCCGCAAGGTGGACCTGGACCACGATCACGGCGGTATCGTAAAACTCAGCCCGCTGGCCGACTGGGACGAGCAGGAAGTCTGGGATTACATTCGCGACAATAACGTCCCCTATCACCCGCTTTACGACAAGGGATACACCAGCATCGGCTGCTCCCCCTGCACCCGTCCCGTTCCGGAAGGCGCCGAGGGCCGCAGCGGACGCTGGTGGTGGGAGACCGGGGCGCCTAAAGAGTGCGGCATGCACTGCCCCATTGAAACGGGAGGATTTGAGCACGAAGTTGAGGCGCTGCTGGGCTCAGAAGCCGAGACCTATGCCAATTCGGCCGATTAAATGAACATCGCCCAAGGCGGTGGCTTTACCGCGCGCCGCTGACCGCTGACCGGCTGATCGTCTTCGAACCGGTCAGTGGTCAGCTCGGTCTACGGATATCTTAAATGCCTCTCCAACTCCAGGACGCAGAGCAGGAACTGATCGCCGCGGAAGCGGAATACTTCGCCTCACGGGTGAACAATCCCGCGGCTCAGGCAGCCTACAGCCGTCTGCAGCAGGCGGCGCTCGAAGGCTCTCTCGAAGACGATCTGCTGGAAGTTTTGGGAGGATTGCTCGAGATCGGGCTGAGCAGCGGGCGCATCCGCTCCGTGCACAGCGCACACGGTGAAATGGCCGCCGCCAGCCTGTTCCGCCGTACCCCCCAAGGCAGGGCCCTTCAATTCCAGTTCACTGAGGCCAACCAGGCATTCGCCGCCCTGCAAGGCCAGACCATTGAAAGCGTCTCCTTTTCGGCCCAGGGACCGGGACTGTATACGCTGACGGTCAAGACCGGAGAAGCCCGCGTCGTGACCCAACTGAAGCCCTCGGGTATCGAAGTGCGCTCGGTGGAAGTGTCGCTCTGATGTTTGGTTCTTTGGTAGGGCCACGGATGACACGGATGACACGGATTAATCGGCATCAATTGAGAAGACAACAATGAATCAACCAATAGATCTCAGAACAAGAGAACACAAGAACCGAAGAACCAAAGAACCGACCACGCTCATCCCTGCCTACGGAGGAAGGCTCGTGGACTTGCTCGTGCCTGCGGCGGAGATCCCTGAGCTGAAGGCTTACGCTGCCGGGCTTGCCTCGATCCAGATCTCCGAGCGCTCGCTTTGCGATCTGGAGCTTCTGGCCACCGGCGGCTTCTCTCCCCTGGACCGCTTTATGGGCAGGGAAGACCACCAGCGCGTGCTGGATGAGATGCGCCTTGCGTCCGGCCACATCTTTCCAATTCCGGTCACTTTGCCGCTCGATTCCGACACCCCGGTCAAGCTCGATCAGGACGTGGCCATTCGCGACTCGCGAAACAATCTGCTGGCCATCATGACGGTCGAAGAGATCTATGACTGGGACCTGAAGGAGGTCGCGCAAAAGGTTTTCCGCAGCCAGGACCCCCGCCACCCGCTGGTAGCGGAAATGCATCGCTGGGGAAAGCTGAATATTTCCGGGCGGCTGCGAGTCCTGGGTCTCCCCCGCCGCTATGACTTCAAGGATCTGCGCCTGACTCCGGCCCAGGTGCGCCAGAAGCTGGAAGCCAGTGGGCACCCTAACGTAGTTGCTTTCCAGACTCGCAACCCGCTGCACCGGGCCCATGAGGAACTGACCAAGCGCGCCGTCCAGCAGGTGGACGGCGTCCTGCTGCTGCACCCGGTCGTGGGAATGACCAAGCCCGGAGATATCGACCATTACACACGCGTGCGGACTTATCGGGTGCTGGCCGCCAACTATTACGAGCCCGGCCGAACGCTCCTGGCCCTGCTGCCGCTGGCCATGCGGCTGGCCGGTCCGCGGGAGGCGGTGTGGCATGCGCTGATCAGACGGAACTTCGGGGCCAATCATCTGATCGTGGGACGCGATCACGCGGCTCCCAAGCACGACTCCGAGGGGAGGCCGTTTTATGGACCTTATGAAGCCCAGGAACTGGTCCAGAGCTTCAGGGATGAGCTGGGCGTCGGCGTCGTCCCCTTCAGCGAGCTCATCTACCTGCCCGACGAAGACCGCTACGAGGAGGTCTCGAAAGTGGCTACGGGCACGCGCACTTTGTCCATTTCGGGCACTCAGGTTCGCGAAGAGTACTTGAGCAACGGCAAGGCGTTCCCTGACTGGTTCACGCGTCCGGAAGTCGCGGAGATTCTTTTCGAAGTGCACCCTCCGCGTTACAGGCAGGGTCTCTGCCTCTGGTTTACGGGCCTGAGCGGCGCCGGCAAATCAACAACTGCCGAAGTCCTGACCACCTTGCTCCTTGAGCATGGACGCCGCGTTACGGTTCTGGACGGCGACGTGGTGCGCACGCATCTGTCCAGAGGACTGGGCTTCAGCAAGGATGACCGCGACACCAATATCCGGCGCATCGGATTTGTGGCCGCCGAGATCGCCCGCCACGGCGGGAGTGTTATCTGTGCGGCCGTGAGTCCCTATCGGACGACCCGCAATGATGTTCGCAACATGGTCGATTCGGGCCTGTTTGTTGAAATTTACATGAACACGCCGCTGGAAGTTTGCGAGCAGCGCGACAGCAAGGGCATGTACGCCAAGGCCCGCCGGGGAGAGATCAAGGATTTCACCGGCATCGATGACCCCTATGAGGCCCCCGAGCACCCCGAGATCGTCCTGGACGCAGTGACCCACACGCCCGAGGAGAACGCGCGGCTGATTCTGGATTATCTACTGGATCATCAGTCCATCCGCAAAGGCTAGACTAGGTGGCGGGTGGCGGGTGGCGGGTGTCAGGCGGCGCGTCCTGGTCACTAACGAGCCCCGCGGCGCCGCGACTATAAAGGAGCGTCCACTGTCCAACTGCCTCTAGCCGACTTTTGCGCCCGTTTCGCATCTCTTAATGTGTACGGCAAGCAACCAAGAAACTAAGAAACTAAAGAACTAAAGAACCAAATGCGCTTTCCCACTCCCGCACTCCTGCTTCTCCTGGCACTCCCCCTCCCCCTCCAGGCCGACGCTAGGAAACATTTCTCGGAATGGACGCTGCAGGAGGCGGTTAAAATCCTGACCGATTCTCCCTGGGCGAAACAGCACACCTCGACGCGCGTCGTCGGAGGCATCGGCAGTGGAGTTCAAGGCGAGAAGGAAATCTACAACACTTTCTTCATCCGCTTTCTCTCGGCGCTGCCCATCCGCGAGGCCCTGGCCCGCGTGCAGCAGATCCAACAGGGGTATGACGAGCTGAGCGAGGAGGAGAAGCGCGAGTTCGACGCCGACCTGGCTTCGGGCCTGGACATGGACGTCAGTCGCTGGATCGTGATGACTGTCAGCTTCCGCTCCAATAACCGTGAATCTGAACGCGAGATCAGGAGATTCCTGCAGACTCAGACCGTCGAAACCCTCAAGAACCGCGTTTATCTATCCACTGACCAGTTCATGCGTGTCGATCTGGTGGCTTATTTTCCGCCCAGGGGCGACGTCGTCGGCGCCAAGTTCTTGTTTCCACGCGAGATCGATGGCGAGGCCACTGTCTGGCCCGAAGATGGGTCCTTGACCTTTCAACTGGATTTGCCCGGTCCTGGCGTGACCGTGACCTTTCCCGTTTTTGATATGATCGTTGACAGCGAGTTGATCATATGAGCATGAGATTGAGTGCCGCGCTGCTGGCCACGTTTTTATCATTGGGTGCGTTTCCCCTGGAGGCTTCCGCGGCTGGGAAGAAGCATGGCAATTCCAGCAGCAGCAAAGCCAAGCTGAACTCCAATAAGCGGGCCCAAGCCGCAAGCGGTGAAATGGCAGGCGCTCAGCTCGATGATCCGAAGACGGAGGAAGAGGCCGCGCTGGAGACCATCCGCGAATACGAGATCAATGACGTGAGTGTCATCGGGACTGAGCCGGAAAAGTCGAGTAGTGAGAGATCCATGGCTGAGATCGTCAATCCTTTTTCCGCTCAAAGAAACGGGCATTTTCACGGCGCCTTTTACCACTTCCACCGCAACGACAATCTGGATGCCCGGAATTTTTTCGACCCTGTGGGCGAGCCCCTTCCGGAATACAAGCGCAACCAGTTCGGCGTGAATGTTGCCGCCGCCCTGCGGCACAACGTTCACTTTATGGGCACCTATGAAGGACTGCGCATCATCCAGGGGTCCACGCTGGTTTCTCACGTGCCCACGTCCGCCATGAAACAGGGAGACTTCAGCGCTTCGGGGGGCCAGTTGATGGATCCTCTGACCGCAGAGCCGTTTACGAACAGTCAGATTCCGCAGGAGCGGATCCATCCCGTCGCCAGCCGTCTTCTGCCTCTGCTGCCCGACCCTAATCAGTCTGACCCCGACCGAAATTTCATTAACGATCAGCCCATCGTGCGCAATCGCGATTCGGTTTCCTTTAAAGTGGATTTTGAAATCGATGAGGGCTCCAAGACTTTTGTCGAATACTCCCTGGGTCAGTCGGATAATGTTCTGGTTCACCCTCTCCCCGCATTCGGGTCCGATGCCCAGGGCCGCGATCAGCGGGCTTCCGTTTCCTATACGCGCACTTTGAGCAGCAGCCTGATCATGTCCTTCGACGTCCGTTTTTCCCGAAATGCCGATGTACGAGAATCGCAAAATGCGGGAAGGGAAGGATTGCTCTCCTCGCTTGGAATTGGCGATCTCGAGGCCTCCGTTCCGGAAGATGAAGGCTATCCTGAGTTTCAGCTTTCGGGCTACTCCGGATTTGGCGACCGCATCTCCACTTCCGGTTCCGTGCGCAACTCGTACTCGGCCGATGGTTCGCTGACTTATGTCATGCAGGATCACCGGTTCGGCCTGGGCCTGGACTGGGACATTCACCAGATTAACGATGATCGGACGGGCGAGCTGCGCAGGGGACGCTTCGGTTTCAACGGCTACTATACGGGCGATGCCTTCGCTGATTTTCTGCTCGGCCTGCCCGACACGGCTTACCGGGCCGTGGGGACCGACCGTACTGACCTGAGGAGACGAAGCTGGCGGGTTTGGGCCCGGGATAACTGGAGGATAAATCCTCAATTAAGCGCGAATTTTGGGCTGACCTACGACTTTACTCCTCCCTATCACTCCACCCGCGAGAACGTCTCCACCTTCTATCCGCTGCTCTTTGAGCCGCCGGCCGATGGCGAGATCGTGCTGGTGGGCAGCGACCGTGCCCGGCAGTTGGGACTCGACGCGGGCGATCATGGGCTGATTTTCCCGGACCTCAATAACTGGGCGCCCCAACTCGGCCTGGCCTACAGTCCGTGGGGAAGTCCCCGCTCCGTCATCAGGGCCAGCTATTCAATTGATTATGTGCGTCCCGGCTCGGGCTACTTCATCGATTACCTGACGCGCAATTATCCTTTTTATTTTATTGAAAGCGCGCAGGCTCCTCCGGATGATCCGACGCTGGATCTCTCGAGTCCATTTCAGTCGCCGGCGGCTGCCGAGCTGACCATCCGCGGCATCGAACCCCATATTAAAGCGGCTTACGTGCAGCGCTGGCAGTTGAGCGTGGAAAACCAGGTGTTTCAGCACTGGAACCTGGAGGCGTCCTACGCCGGCCAGAAAGGCACTCACTGGTGGAGGCGCCTGCCGGCCAACGTTCCGCTGCCTGGTCCCGGACCCATTCAGCCGCGCCGTCCCAATCCGGACTTTGGCCGCTTCAACATCTTGAGCGCCGGCGGCTCCTATAGCGAGCATGAGCTGGACGTGGGGGCCGAGCGGCGCCTGGCCGATGGATTGTCCTTGAGGTCCGGGTTTGAATGGTCCCGTTACTTGTCCGACCTGTACGGAGGAGACCCCTCCAACCCGCGGGACTTGAGGGCCGAGCGGGCTCCCAGCGACTGGAGGCCCACTCGCAGTTTCTATCTGAACTACATCATCGATTTGCCCTCCGGGCCGGCCGAGACGGTGCCCTGGGGGGATTGGCTGCTTGAGGGCTGGCGTCTCTCCGGTATCACTCGTATTCAGGACGGGGGCCGCTACCACGCTTCCCTCAAAGGAGACCCGAACAATGACGGCGTGACCGGTGACCGGCCCGACCGTCTGGGGTCCGGTGTGCTGGATTCCTCCGCGCAGTCAGTCGATCAATGGTTCGATATCGGCGATTTCACCTTGCCCGACGAGTACGGTTTCGGCGACTCCGGCAGAAACATTCTCAAAGGTCCCTCTTACCAGAACTGGGACATCAGCCTGGTCAAGCGAACGTCGGTAGCCGACGGGCACCTGGTGGAATTTCGCCTCGAGCTGTTCAACGCTTTCAATCACGTGAATTTCAATCGGCCCTATGCCGAGTACGGAAACAGCCTCTTCGGCAAAATCTTCGGCGCCGACCGGGCCCGCGAAATCGAGCTGGCGCTGAAGTACTCCTTCTGACTCCCGCGCTATAATCGAATATATGAAGGCCTGGCGCTACCGGCCGGAGCGTGACGACGGCAGCGGTATTTACATCTATCTTGAAGACGTCCCCATCCCAGGCCCTCAACCAGACGAGCTCCTGCTGAAAGTCAGCAAGGTCTCAGTCTGCGGCACCGACGAGATGCTCTTTGCCGCGCGCCTGCGCAAGGCCCTGGACGGTATCATTCCGGGGCACGAGTTCTGCGGCGAAATCGTGGAAATGGGCTCCGATTCCGGCTCCTTCAAGCTCGGACAAATCGTCGCCGGAGAGTCTCACTACCGGCGTCCCGGCAGTATCGACGAGGGAGTCATCGGCTTGTGGCCTCCCCGCTCCGCCCACGGCACTCCCGAGCGGCCGGTCCAGGGAGCCTACGCAGAATACGTCTGTATCCCCGCCTCCTGCGCACACGTGATTTCGGCGCAACTCCTGGAAGGCCGCTTCTGGCCTTCACTCTTCGAACCGGCGGGAAATGATTTTCTCCTGGCCCGCTGCGTGGCCCAAGTCGGCGGAGCAGCCAGCGTCGGCGTTTTCGGCTGCGGTCCGCACGGGCTTTACGCCCAAATCTTTCTGCGCCACTTCGGGATTCCGTCCATTGTGGCTTTCGAGACCGATTCCTACCGCCGGCGTTTTGCGCAGGACCTGGGCTGCGCCGATCAGGTGATCGACCCGCGCGAAGGTCTCCCTGACTTACGCTTTGACGTCACCATTGATATGGTTGGGAAATCAGGCGCTGCTTTCGAGCAGAGCTGCCAGTTGACTCGCGAGGGCGGCGCCGTGATTCTTTTCGGACTGTTCAACAGGGACGTCAGCATTGCCGGCGAGCCGGCCAACGATCTAATCTTCAATCGCCGCGAGTTGACATTCCAGTGGAAGGGCAAGACACTCAAGCTCGTCGGGATTACCGGAAGGGAAGGCGTCTGGGGAGACCTGATTCAGACCGTGACTTCCAGTCCCCAATTGCAGGAGCGACTAATGAAACCGGTCAACATCGTCGGCTCCCTCGACCTGCTGGGCGAAGACGCCCGGCATCATCGCCCCGAGGTTCTCAAGCGCGCCTTCTCGGCGTTTGAATTCGTGTGATTCGCGTGATTCGTTGGCTTAACCACATCGAGACCCAACTTCGAGACCTACAGGAGAGCGGCCTCTACAAGCACGAGCGCATCATCACGTCTCCCCAGGGAGCCCAGGTGAACACCTCCACTGGAGAGGCCCTTAACTTCTGCGCCAACAATTACCTGGGACTGGCCAATCATCCGGAGATCATCGCAGCTGGCACAAGGGCTCTACAGGATCACGGATTCGGCATGGCCTCCGTGCGCTTCATCTGCGGCACCCAGGATCTGCATAAAGAGCTCGAGGAGAAGATCTCGCTCTTCCTGGGGACTGAAGACGCTATCCTCTACAGCTCCTGCTTCGACGCCAACGGAGGCTTGTTCGAGGTGCTCCTCGGACCGGAAGACTGTGTGATCAGCGACGCTCTCAACCACGCCAGCATTATCGACGGCGTCCGGTTGTGCAAGGCCCAGCGCAAGATCTATCAGCATGCCGACATGGCCGATCTTGAAGAGAAGCTCACGGAGGCGGCCGGCGCGCGCTTCCGCATGATAGCCAGCGACGGCGTCTTCAGCATGCACGGTGACCTGGCGCCCCTGCCAGAAATCTGCGGCCTGGCCGCAAAATACGATGCCCTGGTGATGATCGATGATTCTCACGCTACCGGGCTGATCGGCCCCACGGGCCGGGGCACGCCGGAGCACTTCGGGGTGACGGATCGGGTCGACATCATGACCAGTACGCTTGGAAAAGCCATGGGAGGCGCCTCAGGAGGATTCACCACCGGACGCGCCGCCGTGGTCTCATTGCTCCGCCAGCGCTCCCGCCCTTATCTGTTTTCCAATACGGTGGCCCCTCCGGTCGTGGCCGGATCGTTAAAAGCGCTGGAGTTGCTCGAAGCCAGCCCGCACCTGGTGCAACAACTGGCTGAGAACACCCGCTATTTTCGTCGTGAGATGACCGCTAGGGGATTCCCAATTCAGGAGGGAATTCATCCCATCGTGCCCATCATGCTCGGAGACGAAAAGCGGACGGTGGAGATGGTTGCCCAGCTCAACGGGCGCGGCATTTTCGTCGTCGGCTTCAGCTACCCGGTCGTCCCTCGCGGCCAGGCGCGCATCCGCGTCCAGATCTCCGCCGCCCACACCCGAGATCAACTCGACCGCGCCCTCGAGGTGTTCACGGAGGTTGGGAGATAGAGGGACCGTCAGGGAGCGGCCCCGCGATCCGATCTTCCACCTCCCCACGGATAACTGTCTCCGATCACAAATCCCAGAAACGCCAGCATCAGAAGCCCGGCGCCGGCATTGAGGACCACGTCATTGATCCCGAAGTACCGGTCGGGAAGCATCCACTGAACGCACTCATCTCCGAAGCCAACCAGCGAGACGAAGGCCATCGTCCATAGATACAAATACCGGTCGCGGAACTTAAAGCGCAGGGCGTCGAAGGCCAGGACAGTCAGAATTCCATACTGCAGGAAATGAAAGCGCTTGGCCGGAACCTCCAGGATACTGAGGCAGTAGGCCAGGGCTAGTCCGATAAGCCCAAAAGCCAGGTAAGTCTCGGGGCGCCTGGGAAGCCGCCTCCACATAAAGCCGAGCAGCGCCAGTCCGACCGGCGCGTACATCCAGAACATGAAACTGGACAGGAACGGCTTTCCCAGCCAGTCGAAGAAGTAGACGTAAATATCGAAGGCGAGAGTCAATGTGCTGTAGAGAAAGACCGTGTAAACCGCAACCGCAACCCAGGCTTTTCCGGGTGTCGAAAAGATACCGCGCTCGACCATTAGCCGCCACAGGTTACATCAAACCACGTCCCTACGCCACCCGCGACCGCTCTGTGCCGGTTGATTTCGAGCCGGGGGATAGAATCCAGGTCAATTGCCAGATCGCCCAGGTTGATCTTCCTGATCTCCTTCTTCTTGGCCTGCATGATTCCCTTCAGTGAGGCGTAGCGGACCTTCGAGATTCCAGCCTGGATGGCCAGGACGGCCGGCAGCGGCATTTCCACCCACTGAAAGGCTCCGCTTTCCATTTCGCGTAAAGCTTTGACCGTCTTCTCGGCTGGACGGGCTTCGATCTCCATCACGATCGTGGCATGGGGCAAACCCAACAGCTCGGCCAGAATCACCCCCGTCTCGGCATAGCTGTAGTGATCGGATTGGGTACCGGCCAGAATCAGATCGAAATCCTCCTGTTTCAAAACCTCAGCCAGAACGCTTGCGACAGCCTGTGGGCTGCTGGCCCGATTCTCCTCGTCAACCACCAGGATACCCCGGTCAGCGCCCATAGCCAGCCCCTTCACCGCCGGGTGCACGGTGCCGGCAAAGTCGTTCTGTTTTGCAAAAGAGAACATCACGCAAAAAAGCGAGCGACGCTCGCCGGTGCCCCAATTTTTTGTATCCAGGTCCTCTGGCGCATCCAAATTTACCATGTGCATCCAAATTTTTGATTGACTTCGTTTGCGGGGCTGCTATAATTGCGCCTCAGCGACAACGTTTACATCAAAAAAATTCAGAACAGCGCGTCCCAGCCAGCTGAGACGGCTTCTCGCAGGAGGAAATGCAAAATGAAAAGCGCCAGCCGATTGGGGCTTACCAGCTTCTTGTGTCTTTTGCTGACAGCCTTTTCCACGGTTGCAATGGCCCAGGAGTATCGCGGCATCGTTCAGGGACTGGTAACTGATTCCTCAGGGGCTGTCGTCCCCGGCGCCGATGTGATTCTGAAGAACGACAACACGGGAATTGAGGACTACAAGGTCTCGAACGCTCAGGGTAGATATTATTTCGGCCATGTAGAACCGGGTGCCTATACTCTCACCGTCACTCTTCCGGGCTTCAAGACCTTTGTCCAGGAAAATATTCAGATGCAGGTGCGAGCAGACGTGACGGTTAATGCCGTTCTCAGCATTGGTGAAGTTTCCGAGACCGTCATAGTCACCACCGCTCCTGTGGCCGTGCAGTTCAACACCAGCACGATGGACCTGACGGTTGATCGGAAGATGCTTACGGAACTGCCGGTAGTCGCCCGCAATCCGTTTACCCTGGCGCTGCTTGATGCGGCTGTAGTCAACCGTTATGGGGGAGGAATGATGGGCTCCAGACACGCCCGCAATCCTTTTTTCATGTGGTCCTCCAGCTCCATCGACGTGGGCGGCAGCACGAATCGCAAGAATGACCTGCAGCTGGATGGAGCGCCTCTGCAGCTCGGTCCCCGGGCCGGATACGCGCCGCCAATGGATGCCGTACAGGAGTTTACGGTACAGCAGAACAGCGTCGATGCCGAATACGGACATAGTGCCGGAGGCATCCTGAACCTGGCCATGAAGTCTGGCACCAATGAATATCACGGGACCGCATACTATTTTGGCCGCAACCCCGGGCTGAACGCGGTCAGTGATGCGGTGGTACGTTCACCCAACGAGGTTCGCAACCACATCTGGGGCGGGACTCTGGGAAATCCCATTATTGAGGACAAACTCTTTACATTTACATCTTACGAGCAGTGGCGCACTAAAGCCCCCTATTCGACGACCATGACGCTTCCCACGGAACTGGAGCGCAACGGGGACTTTTCACAATCCCTGAACGCAGCCGGCGAGCTGAGTAAGATTTACGATCCATGGTCGACCAGGTTTGATCCTGAAACCGGGCAGGTTACGCGGGCTCAGTTCCCCAACAACATTATTCCGGCCAACCGGATCGATCCCGTGGCCGCCAGGATCATGCAGGACATCTGGCTTCCCAACGGGCCCGGAGACGACGTAACCGGCGTCAATAACTATAAGAAGGGCTACTTCTGGTGGCTCAACTACTGGAACATCTCCAATCGCACAGACTGGAACATCAACGACAAGTGGAAGATGTTCGGCCGTTTCAGCCGCTTCCGCACTTCCCTGGCCCAGCCCAATTACACGCCCAACAACTCCATCGCCATGCGCGACGATAACGCTGGAGCCATGCACGCCCTCAATATCGCGGGAGACACGGTTTACACGGTCAACCCGACTACGGTCCTGAACTTCCGCATGAGCTACAACAGTGCGGTGGACGATTACGACGCTCCCAACAGCAAGATTGGGGAAGAAGGATTAGCTGGCATCTGGGGAAGCAACGACTGGTACAAGCCTTACCTGGAGGACATACCGGCCATCTATTACCCGGGCATCAGCGTATCCGGGAACGGCAGTGCTGGCTTCGGCAAGCCGGCCTACTGGTTCCGCCACCCGGAAAGCTGGAATTATGCCGGCCGGGTGTCCAAGACGGTCGGGCGGCACAACATGAAGACCGGTTTGGAAACGCGCTTCTACCGGGGCAATGCTGCCACGCCGCGTCTGATGAGTTTTCGTTTCGAACCGGCATTGACAGCCGACACCTTTATCTCTCCGGATACGAAGCTGAGCGGAGACGGATGGGCAACCTTCCTGTTGGGGGCGCTGGACGACGACTCGATTGCCCAGACACTTCCGCGCCAGCGGCCCATGCTCGACTACTATGCTCTGTTTTTTCATGATGATTTCAAGCTGAGCCAGCGGCTCACGCTCAATATGGGGCTGCGCTGGGAATACCAGACTGCCCCGGCGGATACGCAAGGCCGGCTCTCTCGTTTTCTTGACCTGAGTGATCCGATTCCGGAGATGCAATCGAATCCTCCTGAAATCCCCGAGGAAGTAACCGCACTGATGGACCGGCCCTATATCTTCAACGGCGCCTGGGTTTTTACGGATGATCAGCACGAGCGCATGTTCAATACCAGCAAGGATAACTTTATGCCCCGGCTGGGGCTGGCTTACCGGCTGGACGACAAGACCGCCATTCGGATCGGCTACGCCCGTTACGTGATAATCCCCGGGATGCAAACCGACATTGAGGGAAGTACTCAGTACCCCGGCTTTTCGGCAGCCACACGCGTCGCCCCTGCACTGGAAGGCGTGCCGGCGGCCCGGCTGAACGATCCATTCCCGGCCTCTAATCCGCTCATCCTGCCGTCTGGCAAGTCTTTGGGTCGCTATACCAACCTGGGAGGGGAGGCCCGCTGGGACCGCCAGGACTTCGTAAATGGTGTGAACGATCGAATCAATTTTTCAATTCAGCGGCAACTGGCAGGCGACCTTCATGTCGATGTCACCTACTTTGTGAACCTGGGGCATGATCTTCCCTACGCGAAGGACCTCAATCTGATCAATCCGGAGCTTTACTACCAGCACAAGTCGGCTCTGGACAAGAGAATCCCGAACCCGTTTTTTCACTATCTCACACCCGAATTGTTTCCGGGCCAGCTTCGAAACCAGAAGACGATCAGGGTAGCCGACCTCCTCAAACCCTACCCGCAGTACGGACGACTTCGGGAATTCAACACGCCGGGAGCGAAAAACCGCTACCAAGCCTTCCAGCTTATGGTGAAGAAATCATTCAACCAGGGATACCAGCTTCACCTTGCCTACAACTACAACCGGGAGAAAACGTCCGGGTTCTACGACGGGCTTGATCTCTTCAATGACCACCTGACCTACATCGACAGCAGAAATCCGCGGCATCGGATCGCTGCCGCTGGAACCTACGAACTGCCTTTCGGAAGAGGACGGCGCTTCCTGAGCGGTTCCAACCCGATCATCAACGGCATATTTGGAGGCTGGTCTACCAGCGCGCTGTTCTTCTTCAGATCGGGGAGATTCCTGAGATTCGGCGCCATGGAGGTCAACGGGGATCCGAGCCTGGTCAACCCGACTAAGGATCGCTGGTTTGACACATCGGTGTTCGAGAAGCTGCCCGCCTACACTCGTCGCAGCAACCCCCTGCAGTTCGACGACCTGGCGGGACCGAAGGAGTGGAACCTGGACCTGACCCTGGCCAAGCACTTTCCGATTAACGAGAACATACGGCTGGAGTTCCGACTGGAGGCATACAACGTGACCAACAGCTTTATGCCGAGCGATCCCAGCACCAACGTCTTCAGTTCGCTCTTTGGGAAATCCACCCGTCAGGAGAACCGGGGGCGTGAGGTGCAGTACACGGCCCGCATTCACTTTTAACCGGCATTCACTGGAGGTCCTCACATCCGGGGGCCTCCCGAACTCACCCCGGTTACTTGCTGTCCAGAAAGACCCGTCCGCCTATGCGCAGCCAGGGAATGGTGAACTCGGTAAATCCGTTCCGGTGCTCGTAGGGCAGCAATTCGGAAGGACGCTCGGGTGATTCAAATTGCACGATGGTGAAGGTTCCTTTGACACGGACCTGAACCGAGAGGGGGTGGTGCGAGTAGTTCAGGAGGTGCAGCAACTGCCCGGAACCTTGCGGCTCGCGATAGAGCCCTGCCAGCACGGTGATGCCGTTCCAGATATCCAGAATCCGTCGCTCCTCACCCAGGATCCGGCGAATGTCGAGAGCGAACGTGTCGGGGTCGACGATCCCCTCCTTGAGCTCGATCACGCTGCCTTTGCCCTGCGCATAGGAAATCCATTTCTCCCCCTCGTCCTTGCGGGAGTCCTGCCAGGGGAGATTTTCGCCCGGAGCGGCCACGACAGAAATTTTTCCCGCACGGGCAAACTCAGCGGCGGCACGGGCCGGATCTTCTTCGAGGGGGTCGAGAAAGATCAAAAGGTCAAGATCTTCGATTGAGTCCCGATCCAACTGGTCAGGAGGGATCAGCCGGAAGGGCACATTGTGGCGGGCCAGCAGATTCATCACTTCAAACCAGATGAAATGATTGGAGGTGACCACTCCGACGTTGGACACGGGCTCATAGCGGCGCACTCCCCAGGCATAGAAGGTCGTATACTCCAGCAGCTCCTGCCAGCTCGAGCGGGCCCGGGGCTTGCCCAGCAGGAGATCCTTCTGAAATCGCTCGTCCAGGTTCAGGACCAGGCCGGCTCCCAAAGCTCCGGCTTCCGCAATCGCCAGCAGGTAGTCCTCGACCCGAGCGCCCTGCTGATCCTCGATGGGGTTGATGGGATCCCAGGAGTAAGTCAGGATGGGCGCAAGGTCGGGCCCGACAGTTTGAGCGATGCGAACCCAGGCGGCGTTGTTCTCGAGCCAGGGCTGGGAGGTCCGGCTGGAAACACGCAGAACGCCCTCGCTCTTTACGACCATGTTGGAACGGATGTGCGGCCATTTTCCTCCGGAGTTCAGGAGAAGCATGGGAGAATTTTGTGCGACCTTCTGTTTGACGGCGTTTGGTTGATCGATGGTCCGCCCGTCAAAACTGACAGCCAGCCCGGCAGCGCCGGAATCGAGCGAGGCGGCGGCCGCCCCGGCATTTTCGGAGGTGATCTCGCAGTAAACGGAATAACCTTCGAGGGCCGCCCTTTCGATCACTGAGGCCGCCCCCTGCCGCCAGGGGACGACCAGGTTTCTCGTCTGGAGGGAGCTTTGAGGAAGGACTGCATCCTGCGTCCAACGAAGGTAGATCTCCGCACGAGCTGTGCCTGCCAGCAAAAAGATGACAATGAGAAGATCAATAATCTGTGGATTCATATGCGAATGTCTCGATGCTTCCGTCCGGCAAGATCCAAATTGCCGCAGTATTTTCCAGTTTATCCAGCATCGCCCGCGCCTCCTCCCGATTCATTAATATCGTCGCGGTAGAAAGTGCGTCCGAGGCCGTGGCAGTCGGCGCCAGGATGCTGACGCTCAGCAGCTCTCGAAGAGGCCGCCCAGCAGCCGGATCCATGATATGCCCCCAGGCAATCCGCTCGGGAAAGAGGGTGTCCCTGGACTGCCGGGAGGTGGAAAGAGTGTTGTTCTTCAGAATCACGGTCAGGGAATCCCGGGCGGAGGTCCCGGCTCCCAGGCGGACCGGCCATCCCGCACGGCCGGGCGGGGCTCCCAGGGCCAGCATGGTACTTCCTCCCGCGTTGATGAGGGCGCGCCGGATCCCTTGTCCGGCCAGCACCTCGGCTGCCCGGTCCAGGGCGTAGCCCTTTCCAATCCCGCCGAGGTCAAGCTGCAGGCAATCGGAGGCCAGTTCAACCTGGTTGGGCGGGATCAGCTTGATCTGGTCAAAGCCCACGCAACTTCGAGCCTTTCTGATGTCCTCCGCCATCGGGACCTCTCCCCTGGCCTGCGCCTCCCTCCAGAGCCGCACCAGCGGGCCCACAGTGATGTCGAACCTGCCCTGCGATAAACGGGAGAAGTGGAGAGACTGCTCGATGATAGTGTAAAGACTTTCCGGGACCGGACTGGGACGGTGCGCTCCTGCTGCGCAGAGCCGGCTCAAATCGCTGTCGGGGCGAAAATGGCTCATGACCTGCTCCAGCCGCTCGATTTTCTGGAAGGCCTCCTGGGCAGCCCGCTCGGCGCGCTCTACGGAGATATGGTAAACAGTAATGTCAAATACGGTACCCATCAGGTACCTGCTCCGGTGGACGGCTTGGAGTTGCGATTCAGAGCCGGCGGCGCCCGCCGCCCAGACCAGCAGCATCGCGCTCAGGCCGGCTAACGCCTTAATCCAGGGCATAGACGAGACCATAGGAATTGATCAGATAAATTACCTGCCCGGTCAGAATCGGCGCCGACTGCAGGGATGCACCCAAACTGGCCGTCCAGAGCTCTTTCCCATCCCGGGGAGAGAAAGCATGAGTCACACCGCGCCAGGACTGGACACAAACGATCTCCGGGCCGGCTACGGGCGGGGCGGTCAGCAGGCGCGAAGCGTCAGCTTTCCAGTGAAACGTGCCACTGGAGCAGTCGAGGGCGTAAAGGTAGCCGTCCTTGCTCCCAACATAAACGGTCTGATCCCAAATCGCCGGGGACGACGCGATACCCATGCCGGTTCTGCACTTCCAGCGAAGGCGGCCGTTTCGGGCGTCAAGGGCGTAAAAGAAATAGTCTTCCGATCCGATATAGACCGTGTCGCCCAATACGGCCGGCGAAGAGATAATCCCTGCTTCAGTCTGGGCGCTCCACTTCACCCCGCCGGAAGCCCGTTCCAGCGCGTAGACTTTGCCATCGCTGCAGCCGCAAAAAACATCTTCCTCTGTAAGGTAAGCGGTCGAATAAATCCGGCCGCCCAGTGTCCGGCGCCAAACCGGAGCGCCGGTTTCAACGTTCAGAGCGTACAACCGGGAGTCTCCCGAACCGAAACAGACCATGCCTTCGAGCACGACAGGGGAGACCCAGACCGGCCCTTCAGCGGCGAATTTCCAGACGGCCCGGCCGCTGCGCTGATCCACGGCATAGACCATGCCGTCATCAGAGCCGAAGAGAACGAGCGTCCGGTGCAGGGAGGGTGTGGAGTGAATTCCGGCGGAAGCCTCGAATTTCCAGCGTTCACGGCCAGTGCCGGCCTCCAGGGCGTAGAGGCGGCCTTCCTGCGAGGTGACGTATAGCAGCTCACCTCCGAGGACCGGTGAAGAGGCGATCGAGTCGGGCAGGGCAACTTTCCAACGCACCTCTTGCGGAGCCTTTACGCGATCTCCCTGAGTCCCTCCCCGTCTTGTATTGTCGGCCAGCAGAGTCACCCATCGTTCGGAAGTGCCGTCATCGTTATTCATTGAATTACCACCAGGGAGGGGTTTCGAGAGTCGCAAAGCGCCCATTGTCAAAGAGGGAGTCCATTAAAGTGGCAACCTGCGCCGATCGATGCGCTCCAGGTCCCAGATTCCAAGTCCCATTTCTCCGGCCGTTCTGATGTGGCGGGGCTCACGATAGTAGCGGTTCTTGTGCGGCGTCCGGCTCATCTCGGAGGTCGTCCCAAGGTTCTGAGGATTCCGATCCCAGAGCGAGGGAGCTCCCATCTCGAGCCTCTTTTTTTCAATCGTTTCCAGCTCGATGCGATCGACAGCAACCGGGTCGGTGCCGAAGTAGATCGTTTTGGGCTCATAAACAAAATCCCGGTTCCAGGCAAACGGGCCGCTATGCCACACGCCTCGGAGGCCATCCATGATGTGGAGAACGGCTTTGGAACGCAGCGGCGCTGCTGCGCATAATGTGGGAATCACCGGGTCGGTATAACTGTGAGGCGGAACGTGCGTCCTGGCGACATTGTTGAAGGACCCATAGCCGAGATTCTTCAAGCAGCCAGTTACACCGGAAGCATTGTGTTCCTTGAGGCAGGGGATGTTGATGATTTTAGTTGCCTGGCGGGAGACCAGGTTTGCCAGATAGGAGCGCGTCTCCCGCTCGCCGAAACAATTCATTTCGCAGTACACAGTGGGATCGAAGCCGTTCCTTGTTGTAGGTTCCGGCACTGCCGCGGGGGCACAAAACCAGCGGTTGTCGAAGCCGGTCACGTGGACCCCCGGCTGAACCAGGGCGGGATAGCCCGCAACCTGCAACTGTGCCGCTGAACGGTCGTAGACGATAATATCCGACGGCTTCACGCCCACCGACAGGATACCGTCGATGACCTCACGCACCAGTTGTACCGAGGAAACAGTGAGGGGAGTTCCCGAGGGATTCACTTTGACAGCAACCACGTCGCGCGGTTCAATGAAGCGAGCCCACGCATCAACCGGAGAAGATTCCCCGGTCAGCTCCTTCATCCCCTGCTCTACCATGCGCGCTACCGCCGATTGAGAGACGCGGTGATCAACGACGGAGCGGGGGTCGAAAACTTCCACAACCCGGCCCGGGAAAAGGCCCGGCATGCCCAGCGGGGATATTTCCATGGCGGGGGCATGTACGTCCACTTCGAGGGGAGGCAGGGGATCATTCTCCTGGGCCTTCAGTTTGCGTCCCAGCATTCCGAGGTTCATCGTCGCAAGAGCGGCGGTACGTACGAATGCCCGCCGGTCAAAGCGATCACAGCTCATACAATGCACCCTTGATCCAGCTCAACATTTTGGAAGGCGACTCCGAGTAATTATAAAACACAGGACCGGTAGAACCGCCTTCCTTGACTGCCTTGACAATCTCGCGCAGCTGCTGCGGGCTCTCCGGGATACCCATCCCCAGGCGGATGAAGCAGGGGAAATCCCCCTCCCAGCCGGGTGGCGCGGCAGAGAGGGCCTGGCGGACGATCGCGAGCACCTCCTCCGGAGGCTGACCGTAGGCCCCTGTCGAAAATCCATCTACGGCGGCAGCGATCTCCCGGCGGTACCCGCCCTGCATCAGGAGCTTGCACGATGTGCCTTTCAGAGCTTCGGCCTTCAACTCGGCAATCATGCTGTCGGCGAGCCTCTCGCGGAAGCCATTGTAGGCTTTCAGCTCGGGGGACTGATCCTCCAGTTCGCCCATGGACCGGGGGTGTCCTGCCGGGCGATGCGGCGCCTCCTGAAAAGCTGCATCCAGGACGGTCCTGACTACTTCCTTGACCTTGCCTGCATCAATCCCCTCGGCTTCGGCTTTCCCCACCGTCTGGGGGTTAAAGCACATCGACAGGAGCTGCTGCTCGAGAGAGCTCAGCCCCGTCAGATCCCGCTCGTGGTGATGACCATGTTTCAGCCCCATCCAGCCGAAGGACTCCAGCTGGATGCCATACATCGGATAGTTGATCGCCAGATCGCGGCATAAAGCCTTTAAATATTCCCGCGTCGCATCGTGTCCCACAGAAAGTGCATGCGGAATGCTGTCTCCGTAGACATTATGCTGGGTGTACTGAGGATAGAGCTTTCCCAATGTAGTATTGTGGGTTCCTATGGTCCAGGAGACCATCCTGACGCCGTAGCGGTCGATCCGCTCGCCCGCCGCTTTCAACCAGTTATTTTCTTTTACGAAGCTTGCTACGTGTGGCTTTATCAGGTTTCTCGACCAGATCTTGTGGTCGGGCTGGAAGTAGATGACGCTTCCTTCCGTCATGTAAGCGCGATGACTGGGGCTGTGAGGATGAACGAACCAGCCGGAATGGTAAGATCCGGCAATGCACATCTGGTTCAGCCCGGAATCACGCATCCAGTCGAGGAGGTTGTCCACGTCCTGGTCTTTCAGATCCCAAACATGCGTGAACAGGCCGCGTGTGTAGAGCGGCCCGGAAGGAGCCTGAACTGAGGAAGAGCTCAAATTTCCGGGGAGGACCGCCGCTGCAGTACCCAGGTGCAGCACCTCTCTTCTGGAAAGTGTTGGACGTTTCAATGGTTCTCCCAGCGGATCGACGCGAGTTTAATTTGGCCGGGAGGAGGAGTCAAGGCGAGTTACCGATTGTGGATTTCCAGCCATCCGAAGAAGGCGAAAAAGGCGATGAGGGCCAGCAGAATTACCGTGGTGGCGGGCCGGTTGACGTTCTCGCGCCCGACCAGGCGCGCCTGGCCATTCAAGTAGAGCAGAATAAAGGCGAGAAAGGGCATGAAGAGGGCCCCGAAAAAGGAATAATATTTTTGCAGTTCGCTGAAGCTGAAAGTGAGCGCCAGGATGGGCACAGCGGCCAGAGCGTACTGGTAAGTCCTGTAAGTGAAAGAACCGGTCGAGAGGCGCGCCCGCCGCACTTGGGGCGAGTCCCTGCGCATCAAGCTGATAAAGTCCGAGAAAAGGTAAGGCACGCTCTGCCAAACGCCCAGGAGGCTGCTGAAGAGCGCCCCCCACGCGCCCAGCAGAAAAGCCCAGCGGCCCCAACCTCCGAGAGGCCCTTCCAGGTGGTCGGCTATCGAAATGACCAGCCCCGCGCCTCTTCCGGTTACCTGGATCCGGCTGCCGATGATCACCATGGCCATCCCAAAAAGGGCCGTCATGAAGTAGCCGACGCCCAGGTCGATACGGCAGACAGTCAGATCTTCCCTGGAGTGGCGACCCCTTTCGCGGATCCAGTATCCATAGCAGAGAATGGTGACCGTTCCTCCCACTCCTCCCATCAAGGCCAGCGTCCAGATGATCTCCTCCCCCCCGGCACTGGGGATACTCGGCCAAAATATTCCGGATAGAACCCGGTTCCAGTCCGGTCTGAGAAGGATCGTGGTGGTGAGTATGGTACAGAACATCAGCGCGATGCACCCGCTCATAACTTTTTCAAAGAACGCGTATCCTCCGCAACGGATCAGCACAACCCCCAGCAGGCTGTGAAGAATGCCGAACACAAGGACTGCACGACCGGCGTCCTCAAAAACCGGGAGGACGGCATGAGCGGCGACGCCGCAGCTTGCCATCAGCGCGGAGCCCACGAAGAAGCTCCAGGGGATCAGGTAAGCTAGAAAAGCAATCTGGAAAGGCTTTCCGAGATGTTCGACGGAGCCTTCGAGGAGCGTCTTGCCAGTAGCCAGCTGCCAGCGGGTCAATCCCTCGGTGAGTACGAATTTCAGGGCTCCGCCTAGAAGCACGCCCCACAGAATCGCCGTGCCCAGCTTATTCCCGGTCAGACTGGCCGTAGCCAGGTCGCCGGCGCCCACGCCTGTTGCCGCTAACAGAACTCCCGGACCCAGGATGGCCAGCAGGCCCTTCCCCTTCCGTGTTCCTTTCATTGTCTCCTTTGCAGTCTCAGTTCTCATCGTTGCCGGCAGATCAGGAACATCATGCCTGAACTATAAGTCAGCCTGGAGGAAATGCGTCCCCTTTAATTGAAAGATAGAATCCCGCCCATGAATCGACGCCGGATGATCCAGTCTTTTGTCCTGGCGCCCTTTGCCGGGGCCGCCGCTTTTGCCAATGCGGAAAACGGCAGGGTTGCAGTCACCGGCCTGGAGCAATGCTTGTGGGATATTTCCGGAAAACTGACTGGAGTTCCTGCTTACCAGTTGTTTGGCGGGAAGCTTCATTCACGTCTTCGTAACCAAAACCTGAATCCCTTCCTCACAATCAAAACGGGTATCTGGAGCGAACCGCCAGAATAAGAGCCTTTCCGGCTCCGGACGCCTCGCTGGCATAAAAGCCCACCGTGCAGTTCAGGCGGAAAAAGTAGGCATCACCCGCTTTGGCAGGATGGCGGCCTTCGATGCCGTTTATACCGCCGCCGGCCACGATATCCCCTTCGCCTTCGAGCACCAGATAGATTTCTTCTTCTGTGGGATGGTGGTGAGGCTGATTGGTGCCTCCCGGGGCAATTTCCATGGTAAAGAGGCTGGTGAGCATGTGCCCGGCCGCTATTTTGTCCCTCTGGCTGTTAAAGTCTCCCATCAGAAGCTGGTAAAGAGTGGAAGGAGGGTGATTCCCCACTGCTTGTTTCTTGACGTCGCCCAGGTTGGCGACCAGCAGCCGGGGCGGAATCGTGAGGCTCACGCCCGCAGGGATTTTGTATCCGATCAGGATCACACGGGAAGTTTGGCTGAAAGGGTTGGCTATCCCATGAGAGATGGTGGGAGGCAGATACATAAAGTCATGCTTCTGGACGGAGATCTTCTGGTCCTCGTATTGCACGAGCCCGGTCCCCTCCAGGAAGACATAAATCTGCTCTTCCCTGGGGTGACTCAAGACCCGGCAAGCGCCACCGGGGTCAATCGTAATTTCGCCAAAGCGAGATACCCCCTTGACGATCGAGGTCTCAGAATCACCCAGACCGAATATGGGCTTGTAGTGGCAGGTCGGGGTACTCAAATCGACCTGAGCCTCCTGTACGGCCGGCAGAAAACGGTGAAGAAAAGTCGGATCGACTTTACGGTCGGCCCCCAACAGTGATCCGGCCAAGATTAATGTTGTGACAACTCCCAGAAACCACCGGAGCAAGAATAGCCACAAGCCCAGCATGACGCCCCTTATTTTTCGATGGTTTTGACACTACTCTTTCCCTGGCCGGCTGTCAATCAAGGGGATGACCCCCTTTAAATCCCCTTGAAAATTTTACTTGCATCTGGAACCCAGAGGCGTATAAGTTTCGTTTGATGCACCCGCGACCCCAAGCCCGCGGGTGCGGAGATTGAATCCTGAAAACTTGGGTTGAGGAGGAGACATGAATCGATCGACCAGAATCGTCTTTGCCCTGTTGTCGGGAATCGTCATTCTGACGAGCTTAAGCTCCCTGACTTACGGTCAGGTGGCTTCTCGCATCACCGGTATTGTGCAGGACCCCACCGGTGCAGTCATCCCAGGTATTGAGGTTACTGTGAGAGATGTAAATCGCGGTACCACCCGGACCACCGTGACCAACGAGAGGGGCAACTACAGCTTTCCCAACCTCAGTTCCGGTGTTTACATTATTTCTGCGGAACTACCTGGATTCAAGACCGCAACGAGCGACGAGCTCCGCCTGGAGGTCAACCAGACGCTTCAGTTCAACATCCGGATGGAGATTGGTGAAGTCACTGACCAGATCCAGGTCACCGGCGCTGCCCCATTGCTGCAGACCAGTGACTCTCAAGTGGGCGGTGTAATCGAGAACAAGCAGGTTGTGGACTTCCCGATCCAGGCACGCGACTTCATGCAGTTGGCGCTGACAGTCGCCGGAGTCGTTGAATCCACCGACAACAACCGTCACCAGACCGAACGCGCTACCTGGCAAGGCTCCTTCAGCGTGCATGGTATCAGCGCCGATTACAATCAGTACCTGCTGGACGGCATGTCGGCCAAGGAGCACCAGCATGCGACCAACAGCTTTGCGCCTAACATCGACATGATCCAGGAGATGAAGATCGAAACCAGCAACTACAGTGCAGAGTTCGGAAGCGAAGCGGGTGGTCACATCAACATTGTTACCAAGTCCGGCACGAACAATCTTCATGGCACGCTCTTTTGGTTCAACCGGAACAGCGCATTCGGTGCCCGCGAACGGTTTGCCGACGACAAGCCGTTCCAGAACAGGAATGCGTTTGGAGCGGTTTTCGGTGGGCCCATTGTGCGGGACCGTACTTTCTGGTTTTTTTCCTGGGAGGACACGCGGCTGAGGAAGGGATTCGCCTCGAACACCACCGTGCCGACTCCGGCCATGAAGCGGGGCGACTTCTCGGCTCTGTTGGGGACCGACGAGTCCAATCCCACGCCGATTACAATTTACGATTGGACGACCGGCGAACCCTTCCCGAACAATGTCATACCACAGTCGCGGATTCACCCGCTGGCTGAGCGTTTCATCAACGAGTTCGTTCCCGATCCGAACCGGCCCGGCGTCGGCGGAATCCGGCCGGTCAATAATTTTCAGTTTGCGGACACACAGAAGACCGACAGCCCGCAGCTGAGCGGCCGGATCGACCACAACTTTACCGACACCGACCGCCTGTTTTATCGTCTCAGCTGGAGTGACACCAGCACGGTGGCGCCTCAGGTCTGGCCCGCTTTCGGGTATACGCAGGATATGGCCGTTTATCACACGGTCCTGACCTATTCGAAGACGCTCAGCCCGACTTCAATGTTTGAGCTAAAGGCCGGCTACAGCCGCTTCAATCAAATCGAGCGGACGGAAAGCGCTTTCGTCCGGGACGTAGCGGGGGAGCTGGGGCTCAAGGGCGCGTGCTCTGCCAATCCCTCCTGCTATCATGCTCCTTTCTGGAGCGTGCAGGATTTCAGCACGATGGGGAATCCCAGCGGCCCAACGCGAGGTCAGGGTGTTTCCGGTCCGCGTGGCTGGATAAACGACATCTATGAAACCGGCGGCCATTTTTTTATGACCCGTGGCAATCATAACCTGCGGATGGGTTTGGATGTGCGGCACTATCGAGACACGTTCCCCGAGGCCATCCGCCCGGCAGGTCAGCACAGCTTCAACGGGCAGTGGACAGCCTCGGCCCCGAGCCGCGGAACCGTCGGACCTCCTTCGGAAGGCTTTGCCCTGGCCGATGCTCTTCTCGGTCTTCCACGCAGAATCCAAGCCAGCATTGATATCTTCGATCCAAACTTCAGTAATTTTGCGTTCTTTCCCTGGATCCAGGACGACTGGAAAGTCACCCAGAAGCTGACCTTAAATTTAGGCCTGCGCTATGAGTGGTCCGGGCGTCCGCGATCGCGCAACGACTCCATCTCGAACTTTCTCGAGGTGGGGCCGGGCCCAGGGCGCATCATGACTCCCGCGGACCGGCCTCCTCCTCCGGGCTTCAGCGACACGTTTATCCCGGCTCCGGCTGAATTCGGCCGCGCATTGCTGCACAACGACAACAACAATTTGGCGCCGCGCTTCGGCTTCGCCTACAGGGCTACTGAAAAGACCGTCGTCCGCGGGGCCTACGGCATTTTCTACCAGCGGGACAACGCTTGCACCTGGATCGGCCTCTCGATTAATTCTCCCTGGATTCGCACCGGAGATGTGTCATTGGAAGTCACTCAGGAAGATTTCGAGGCCTTTCCCGTGGACGACCTGACGCCTGTCGTAAACTTTGTTGAACCCGGCAGCAAGCCATCCGTGATTGCACTGAATGTTGACTGGAGGGATGCCTACGTCCAGCAGTGGAACCTCTACATAGACCGCTCCATCACCGACACGATCGTGGCGCGAATGGGCTATGTGGGAAACCATGCAATCAATCTCCGCAAGCAGGTCAGTCCCTTCAACTCCCCGCCGCCGGGACCTGGCAGTATTCAGAGCCGCCGTCCCTTCCAGGACCTCAGCTCGATCACGATGCGGACCCCCGTCGGGCAGTCCACATATCATGGGCTCGAGCTGCAGCTCGAGAATCGCTACTCGAACGGCCTTTCTTTTGTGACCGCCTATACCTTTTCGAAGACCCTGGACAACATGCAGAATCTAGACGTTTGGTTCGGCGGCAACGGCGAGGTCAATAAAGGGCCGTCGGGGCTGCATATTTCGGACCGTTTTACTTTTTCCGGCATCTACGAGTTGCCGTTTGGCCCTGACCGCCGGTATGGCAACAACATGAGCGGAGTCTTGAATGCCATCCTGGGAGACTGGGATATCAGCAGTATTGTGGTCCTTCGCACCGGCAACCCTCTTTTTGTTACTACGCGGGGCAATATCGCTAACACCCAGGGTATTGCACAGGTCCCTCTTCGTCTGGGCGAGCCCAACCTGGACAGAGGAGACCGCGACTGGGATCGGTTCTTCAATACCGATGTCTTTGCAAACCCGGACCAATTTACTCTGGGTGACGCTGGCGTGCGACCATTATTCGGTCCCGGCAATCGACGGTGGGACTTTGCGATTTACAAAAGGTTCAACTTCGATGAACAGAAACAGCTCCAGTTCCGGGCGGAGTTCTTCAACTTTACCAATCATCCGAACATGGGCAATCCCAGCGCATCGTTCGGTTCCGCCAGTTTTGGAAAAGTGACGAGCACCTGGTCGCTGGATAGCCCCCGGGAAATCCAGTTTGGCTTGAAGCTGCTTTTCTGAGAGGTGAATATTTTAGTAGGTACCGGAATCAGGCCTTGGTGAAGCCCGCGCCTGCCATTCAACGAGGAGCCGTCATCGCCTGGGCGCCCGCGTCCCTGTTTGTGAGGTTAAACGGCCCTTGATTGGAGTTCGTACCGCGGTAATCAAGATCGTTGAATTGATCCTTGTAGCGGAAGTAAACGGTCCTGCCTTTGATGCTCTCTGAAATCGGCCACGAAACGATATTCCGAACCGTGATCGGCCTGGTGGGGTCGCGCCCGAAGATATAGTTGGCTTCAAAACCTCCACGATACCCAAAGCGGAGCTTCACCCCTTTGCCGGTGATGACCTGTTCAATCTCAACGAGCTCGAAACCAAGGAACTTCCGGTCTGCGTAGCGGGTCCGGATGATGGCTCCCTGCCTGGGGGACTCAGGCTCAAGCGATCCGGGACCTGCCTTGAAGGGCCATAAACGGACATGACAAAGCAGGCGTCCGCTGAGGGCGTGCCAGATCTGCTTCATGGCGGGAAGCTGTTGGGGAGTTGCCTGGGCATCAAGAAGTCCGAGGGTGCCGCCTTCCCCTTCCACTCCACCGATGCGTACGCCGGCAAGATCGATGTCATTGAAGCGGCCCTGCTTCACCCAGTAAGACCACATGGCCCAGCAGTAATCGTGCGGAGAGGGGCCCTCTCCGAAATTGCAGGTGCAGGGGACGTTGCATGTGCATGCCTCGGTCAACTCTCCTTGAATGTGCCAGCTGGAGTGCCTCTCCCCCTCCTGCGCACCCCCTGCCTGGAAAATCCCAAACAGCGCAGCCGCAAGAGACAGGCACAGTCTCATCGAGACCATCGTAATTCCTCGAGTTGCCTTTGGCTCCGCGCCGTCAGAGGATCTTCCGGCCCCAGGGTCTTCTCAAAAATGGCAACTGCTCTTTGTGTCACTTGTATCGCCGACTCGGTGTCGTTCGCCATCCCGTGAAGCTTTGCCAGATTCAGCAGGGTGGTCGCCGTTTCGGGATGTTCCTTGCCAAACACCTGTTCTTCGATTTCGAGCGCCTGCCGGTAAAGTGACTCCGCCTCGGCAAACCGCCCTTGCCGCGTTTTGACCCGAGCCAGATTGTTGAGCGTTATGGCGGCATACGGCGCGCCGCTTGCAATATGCTTTTGCCAGATCTGCAATGCCTTTCGCAAAGTGTGGCCCGCGTCGCGATATCTTGCCTGTAGAAGGTAGACGAAGCCGATGTTATTCAATGTCTCGGCTACCAGGGGATGTTGCTCGCCCAGTCTCGCTTGTCGAATAGTGAGGGCTTGTTGATACAGCCGAGCCGCCTCCCCAAGTTTCCCTTGTTCGACGTACAGTCCAGCCAGGTTATAGAGCACTGCCCCAACATTGACGTCCTCAGGCCCCAGGACCTTCTGATAGATCTCCAAAGATTTCCTGTAAAAGGGTTCCACCATCTCCAGCTTGCCTTGCGCATAAGCCAGGGAACCCAGGTTGTTGAGATTGGCGGCCAGATCCAGATCAAGCGGGCCGCGATACTTTTGAAGGAACGCCAGTATCTCTGCGCTCACTCCGGCGGCATCGGCGTAGCGGCCCTGACTATAAACCTGTCCGAACTGCTCTACCAGCCGGGCCAGCGGATCGGCGGGTTGCGCGACCCCAAAGACCAGAGGCAAAGCTGCCAGGATCACGCAGCCTTGAGATCTGCCGCCCGGGGAAAGCCATCCGCCTCTATTCAGGAATAATCGCCACAACTTCCACCTCGATTAGCAGGTCGCCCCCTAAGCCAGTCTGAACTGCGGTCGCCGCCGGAGGCTTTTCCATGTTCAGGTACTTTGCCCGGATGTTTCGCAGCTCCGTCAGGTCATTCATGTCCTTGAGGTAATAGTTGATCTTGACCACGTCATTGAACGTCGCTCCCGCCATTTGCAGACAATTCCGGATATTCTTAAAGGTGTTCTCCGCCTGTGATGCGAAGTCATCGGGCATTTCGCCTTCAGTCGAAGCTCCCCCTTGACCAGAGACAAAGATCATCCGTCCCGGCGGCGAACTGACCACGTGGGTGTAGCCGTTGGGCTTCGGACGGTACTCCAGGTTCAGGAACTGTTTTTCAGAGGCACTCGCATGGCCGGAACAGGACAGCTGGTGGGCGGCCATCAGAATTGCGGCGGCAGACATCGTTCTTGCAAAAGCTTTCATCCCTTGGAACCTCCCGGTCGTTGAATCTATCTTTAGCGCTAAGCCTTCATTCTCAATCGCACTGACAC
>JBOGJG010000008.1:0-3296 GCA_050747825.1 Acidobacteriota bacterium
TCATGCCTTCACGGGCGCGCGATTTGAGGTGAAGAACCTGGGCGATCGAGACGGTGGACGATCCCTTGGCCTTCCGTCACCGACAGGTAACGGTTGATGGGTACCACCGGAAAACGGTCCACGCGCGTACTCGGTTTGGGCCAGCGAATCTCCAACCAGTCCACGGATGCCGCCTTTCCGAGGCCGATGATTTCGCGGGGATCGCCGCTCGAGAGGTAACTTCCGCCAGCCGTCTTCAGCCGGGTGTGAACGACGCCATCGACGCTCCATCGTATCACCGCTCCCGTCGCGGCCGGATTCGCTGTGCTCCCCCGCAAGTTCAGCCCGATCCAGTTGTGCTTGCTCTGGCCGTTGTTATAAAGCACCAGCGGAGGCCCTCCGTTCATGGCGACGACGACGTCGGGATAGCCGTCGTTGTCCAGGTCGCCCACGGCTAGGCCGCGAGCGGAATAGTTCCTGCGAAACGCTTCTCCGGCGCTCTCACTCACGTTGGACATTTTCCCATCACGGTCATTGTGAAACAGAAGCAAAGGCTCCTTGAAGGTCACTCCCTGGATGCGGTTGTCAACGAGGTCGTCGGGATGGCCGTTCGCCAGAATCAGGTCCTGCCAGCCGTCGTTGTCGTAGTCCAGGAATTTCAATCCCCAGCCGCTCAGCAGACGGGTCGGCTCCGCGATACCGGCTGCCCAGTTGATGTCGGTGAAAGTCTCCCCGCTTTCGTTGCGATAGAGCGAGAAGGTTTCGTGATCGACGTTGGCCACAAACAACTCTTGCCAGCCGTCGCCGTCCACATCGGCGGCATCGACACCCATACCCGAACGCGCCTGGCCGTCTTCGCTGTAGCCCACCCCCGCGAACAGGCCGATTTCTTCAAATTGCCTGCCTTGCCGGTTGACAAATAGAAAATTGGCAACCGTATCGTTGGCCTGGAATAGATCCAGGAAGCCGTCATTGTTGATGTCGGTGGCGACGACGCCGAAGCCCTTTCCCAAGGCTTTCGAGATCCCGGTTTGCCGGCTGACGTCGGTGAAGCGCCCGCCGCCTTCGTTCCGGAACAAGTGACTGGGTGTTGGCGGGAAGATTCGAGGGATACAGTAAAAAGTCTGGGTTTTCGAAACGCCTTCCGCCTTCCCGCCGTAGGCTTCGGCGCCGCCGCAACTCTTCAAGTCGGAGTAATCCACAAACTGGACGACATAGAGGTCAAGCCTGCCATCATTGTCGTAGTCAAACCAGACGGCGCTCGTAGACCACCCTGGCGCCTGGATGCCGCTCCCAGCGGTGATATCAGAAAAGGTGCCGTCCCCGCTGTTGCGGTAGAGGATTGAGCTGCCGTAGCCGGTCAGGAATAAGTCCTGATGCCCGTCCGCATCGTAATCGCCAACCGCCGCTCCCATGCCAAAAAGGTTGGCGGTCAAGCCGGCTTTTTGAGTAACGTCCGTGAACGTCCCGTCCCGGTTATTTCGGTAAAGAGCATGGGGGAGCGGATGGCGCGGATGAAAGAAGTCCGATTCTCCGGCGTTCACAAAAAAGATGTCCATCCAGCCATCCTTGTCGTAGTCGAAAAGGGCGACCCCTGGAGGAACCGTCTCGGGAAGATAGCGCTGTTCCGAGCGCGCGTTGACATGCACCCATGCGATTCCGCTTTTTTCAGAGGGAGCTTCTCGAAAAATAGCAGAGGAAGAGAAAAGTAAGACACTCAGGAAGCAAAGACTGATTCCCAGCACGCCAAACGCACCCCCGGCGCCTTATTCTAACACGCGCAATCAGTGTGAGACGATCTTAGCGACTCCCCCCTCTCCCGCGAATAGCGCGGCCGCAGTCCCGCTTCACTCCGTCCGGAACACTGCGACCTCATCTGGAAGAGCTGAAGGGCTTCGAGCGCGTCAGCCTCCAACCCGGAGAAAGATGCGGCATCGAATTCATATTGACGCGAGAACACCTCGGCCTTTACTATCGTCAGATGCGTTTCGAGCCTGGACGTTTCAAGGTCATGGTGGGCACAAGTTCCGTAGGCGGGCTCGAAATAAGTTTCGAGGTCGTGAAAGAATGAGCCGGAAGGTGAGTTTTTGGGCAGCCGGATTTCTCCTGGCCTCCCTTTCTGCCTCTTCAGGCGTAAGGCCCGCCGACGAAGCGTTTCTCGAGGATCTCTCACGACGTGGATTTCGCTATTTCTGGGAGCAAGCAGACCCCCATACCGGACTCGTGCTGGACCGAGCGCGAACGGGCGCTTCCCCCTATCACCGGCGGCAGCAGCAGGTGGCCAGCATCGCCGCCACGGGCTTCGGGTTGACGGCGCTGTGCATCGCCGCTGAACGCCAATGGATCGACCCGGATGCGGCCCGCCGGCGGGTGCGGGCGACCCTTCGCTTCCTGGCCGACGATTTCCCCCACGAGCGTGGCTGGTTCTACCACTTCGTGAACCCGGCGGATGGCCGGCGGGAATGGAAGAGCGAGGTCTCTTCCATCGATACGGCGCTCCTCCTGGCCGGGGTTTTGACGGCGCGGCAGTATTTCGCCGAAGACGGCGAGCTGGTGCGATTGGCCGCGCGGATTTACGAGCGTGTGGACTTTCAGTGGATGCTCAACGGCCACCCGATGCTTTTAGCGCACGGCTGGAAGCCGGAGAGTGGATTCATCCCGCATCGCTGGAGCAATTACAGCGAGCACATGATCCTTTACCTCCTCGCCATCGGGTCGCCCATCTACCCGATCCCGCCCTATGCCTGGTATGCGTGGAAGCGCGAGCCGGTCCAGTACGCAGGTTACACCTACGTTTCCGGAGCGCCTGCGCTCTTCATCCACCAGTACTCCCATGCCTGGGCGGACTTTCGCGAGCGGCAAGAATGCGTGGGCGCGCGCATCGACTGGTTCGCCAACTCCGTGGCTGCGACCCGGGCCCACCGGGCCTTCTGCATCGATCTCTCGCAAGAGTTTGCCGGCTACTCCGAAAACGTCTGGGGCATAACCGCTTCCGACAGCGCCAAAGGTTACCAGAGCTGGGGTGGTCCTCCGCGCCATCCCGCCATTGACGGGACGGTGGTCCCCTGCGCCGCGGGAGGATCGCTGATGTTTACACCCGACATTGCCCTCGCGGCGCTGAAAACCATGCACGAGAAGTTCGGCGAGCGCATCTACGGCCGCTATGGTTTCGTCGATGCCTTTAATCCGACGACCGGATGGATGGGGCCAGATGTCATCGGCATCGGTGTTGGAATTACTTTGCTGAGCGCCGAAAACCTGCGCACGGGGAATGTGTGGCGATGGTTCATGGCCAATTCGGAGATTCCCCGGGCCCT
>JBOGJG010000009.1:0-8905 GCA_050747825.1 Acidobacteriota bacterium
CCGAGGTGCCTGAATCTTCCGACTCCATCCGTGTCATGAGGTATTACCGCGCCCTCTGGCTGGCCTATCAAGGGCTTATTTAGTCACCCGTGGAAACCCACCGTCTGTGACGGTGGTGATATGTGCCGTGGGCTTTGCCCGTACCACGAGCTGACCGCTGACCGGTTCGAAGATGGTCAGCCGGTTCAGTGGCCAGCGGTCAGCGGTCAGCGGCCAGCGGTCAGTGGTCAGCGGTCAGTGGTCAGCGGTCAACAGTCAGTGGTCAGCGGCCAGCGCTCAGCGGTCAGCGGTCAGTGGTCAGCGGTCAGCGGTCAGTGGTCAGCGGTCAGCGTCAACCGCGGCCAGCAGTGCGTCAATGCCCGCCTGGGCCACGACTGTATCCTGATCCACGGAGCCGCTGCTGCAGCCAATCCCTCCGATGGTTTGTCCATCGATAACAATCGGCAGTCCGCCTCCAAAGATCATGAAGCGGCCCTGGTTGCTGACGTGAATACCGAAAGCTGGGCCACCCGGACCTGCTATCTCTCCGTACTTGGCCGTAGGCGTTCGCGCGGCGGCAGCAGTAAACGCCTTGCTGACGGCCACGTCGATGCTGGTCAGCTTGGCGCCGTCCATCCGGTGAAAGCAAAGCAGGTTGGCGCCGGCATCCACGATGGCTATATCCATATCCACTGCGATTGCTCGCGCCTTCACTTCGGCGGCTTCCATCATTAGCTTGGCTCCTTCGAGCGTGAGTTCAATACGGTCTCGCCTGAGGTGGCTCATACTTTTCGCATCTGCTCAATCAGTTGAATAACTTTTTGCCTCAGGTCGGCCCGCCTGCCGGTCTCTTCCTGGGCGCTCCCGAAGCGGATTCCGGTCTTAAGGAAGACTTCACCCTCTTCAGCCGAAGGGAAGTCTTCCAGGACTGCCTCTAGCTTGAATTGAAAGACCGTCTGCGAATCGAAATCAGTCACTTGCCTGGTCCGGCCTTTCAAGTAGTATACAAAGTCGCTGTGCACAAAGATCAAAGCACAGCGGCTCCGCTCGCGCAAAAACTTGGAGGACCGGCTGAAGGAATTAATAAAAAAATATAACTCCTGGTGGCAGTAGGCGAGTTCGAAATAAGAAAGGAGCGCGACATGCGGAAAGCCTTCCTGGTCGATACTTACGAGCGGAATAGCATTGAACCGCGGAGACTCCTTACTGACCTCAGCAATGATATCGATCGGCAGTCTTGAACCGAGCTCTCGCGACATTCGGCCCGGATTCTTTCACCGGCCGACTTTAAAATCAATCCGTGCCACAAAAACCATTGCGCCTGCAGATTGCCGTCGCTGTCCTCTGCGCAGAAGACAAAATCTGGATTCAGAAGCGGCGGGAGACAAGACACCTGGACGGTTTCTGGGAGTTCCCGGGAGGAAAAATCGAAAGGGGAGAATCGCCCGAAGAGGCTCTTTCCCGTGAAGTCCGAGAGGAAATCGGCCTCAGGGTGGATCCTGACAGAATGGAGAAGCTGCTCATTGAGGACCATGACTATCCTGAGCGGCCTGTTCGCATTCACTTTTTCCTGTGCCGGTTTCCTTCTCTTGATCTGCTGATCGGGCAGGTGAAAGCCAACGGATTTTGGGCATCGGCTGACCAACTCGCCGGATTCAAATTCCCTCCGGCCAATCGGCGGGTTATTGAGACCCTTCTAGTCTTAGTCTAGCAGCCCTCCCACCAGGCTGACGATCAAGAGCACCAGAGTTAAGGCCACTAGGAAATACATCCATCTTCGGAAACGGACCTTTTCCTCGGCCTGCTCGCGCCTTTTGTTCCATTCGATGTCTTCAAACCTGAGCTTGATCTGCTCCAGGTTACGGATTCCCTGGCCAAACTCCAGCTCCCCCGGGATGTATTGAAGATCGATGATCCTGGGCAGGTACCATAGCGACACGACCACGCCGGCCATGAACAGGAGTAGCCAGATGTTTCGACTGGTAAACAGGACAACAATAAAGAAAATCAGCAGAATCACTATCAGCAGAACCAGCCGAAAGTAGCCCCATGGCACAGTAGGCCTGAATACCGCCCCGCAGCGCGGGCACTCGAGCTTCGCCAGTGTAAAGAGTGGGTCCGTCCATAATCGAGTCCTGCAAACCGGACAGCATTGCGACATGAAATTTAATGGTAGAAACGCTCCCGTAGCGACTCAGGAATATCCAGAATGGCGGCGGCCACGACTGAGGCCACCTTCTTGCGCAGCGGCACGACGTCTCCCTCGCCTTTAGGATGCAACCTGCTGGTAAATAGAATCAGAAACGTCTTCGTAAACGGATCAATCCATAAGGACGTACCTGTAAAACCTGTGTGGCCAAAGGAGCCCAGGGGGAACAGAGATCCCCGGACGGTGCTGAAACGAGATCGGATATCAAAACCGATGCCGCGCAAGTCAGTTTCATCAACAGGACTTTGAGGCGTGGTCATGGTCAGCACCGAGAGAGGAGACAGAATTCTCGTACCGTTGTAGATACCCAGATTGAGAATCATCTGGGCGAAAATGGCCGTATCATCGGCTGTGGAAAACAGCCCGGCGTGGCCGGCCAGGCCTCCCATTCTAAAGGTCGTCGGGTCATGCACTGCTCCCCTGAGCATCCTGTCTTTTTCCCACCCCGGATAAAGCCAGCGGGGGAACTCCGTGGGAGCGATGCGTGGAATCAGATGCGGAGGCGGTAGAAAACCGGTGTCCTTCATTCCCAGAGGCTGGAAAATGCGCTCTTGAGTGAACTCGTGGATGTCTTTTCCGGTCACCTGACAGACGATCTCCGCCAGCACAAAGTAGTTGATGTCACTGTAAATGAACCTCTCTCCAGGCGGTGCAACCAGTTCTTCCTTGTAAGCCAGTTCTATAGCGGTTTCGTAGCCGGTCCAGGGATCGTCCAGATCGACATCAGGGCGCAGTCCCGAGTAGTGAGTGAGGAGGTTAAGCAGTGTAATCGACCTTTTCTCGCGATCGTCTTCGGCGGCGAAATCGGGCAAGTATTCGACTACCGGTTCGGTGAGGGCGATTTTGCCTTCCTCAACCAGGATCATGACCGCGCTGGCCGTGGCCATGACCTTGGTGAGCGAGGCCATATCGAATATTGTATCCAGGGTCATCGGCTCCTGTTTGCGGACGCGGGCCCGGTCTCCAAAGGCTTTGCGATAGACGACCTTTCCCTGGCGCGCCACCAGGACGATGGCTCCAGGGGTCTCCTCCGCCTCTATAGCGGCCTTAATAACTTCATCAATTCGGGCCAACTGTTCGGCTGACATCCCAACCGAGTAGGGATCGCCCTTCTTCAATACCTCTCCAAAGCTGATCTGAGCGATCAGCAGGACGCATAGCCAAGACACCGTCAATCTTCGGATCATCGCTCAATTGTAAGCCAATCCTGTGGCTAGCGCGAGGGCTCCTCGCGTGAGAGCCCCCGTGAAGAAAAGAATGATTGGTTTTGCCGCTAAAGTCGCGAAAACCACGCGAAAAACAGCTGAAGCGATTGGGAACGCCCCTGGAGATCGCCGGCCTGATTCTGGTAAGATATCTACTCATTCCAAACTAGCGCCCGTAGCTCAGCCGGATAGAGCGTTGGTCTACGAAACCAAAGGCCGCAGGTTCGAGTCCTGCCGGGCGCGCCATAGAATCAAGGTTGACTGGCAGCCAGAGAAGCGATGCTTTTGACAAGGTGTTGCGGTTCGACCGGCTTGGGCATGTGTATCTGGTAACCCGCCGAGAGGGCGAGGTGGCAATCTTCGGGTCTGGCGTAAGCGGTCAAAGCGACGGCTGAAATACGCCCGCCCTTCTCCGGCGCCAGCGCCCGAATCTTTCGGATCAGTTCCAGACCATCCTCGCCGGGCATTCCGATATCGGCAATCAAGACGTTAGGCAGCCACTGCTGGACCAACTCCAATCCCTCACGAGCCGAGGCGGAGGTCTTCACTTCAACTCCGCAGCGCGACAGGATTGCCGCGACCAGGTCTAGCGCATCTGGTTCATCGTCCACCACGAGAACCCTCAATCCCGCCAGCCCATCTGGACGATCAAACAAAGGGCCGCCAAATTCGGGTGGTTCCTGGGCCTTGCCGAAAACAGCATCCATCATCCGCACTGGCATCGTCACGGTCATTTGCGTACCCTGCCCCTCCCCCTGACTGTGGGCGTGTACAGTTCCACCATGCAATTCCACCAGATGGCGCACAATTGCGAGGCCCAGTCCCAGGCCGAAATGTGATCTTTTCGTCGTGCTGTCGCCCTGCCGAAAACGGTCAAACACATAAGGTAAAAAGTCGAGACTGATACCCTGCCCTGTGTCGCTCACGGCAATCTCGACCCGGGAGTCGGTGCTTTTGAGATGCACTTTGACACACCCTCCCCGCGGAGTGAATTTAATGGCATTCGAAAGCAGATTCCACACCACCTGCCGAAGCCGATCCGGATCTCCCAGTAGCGGAGCGACGACGGGGGCGCCTCCCCATTCAAGCTTAATCTCTTTGGCGTCAGCCGCCGGGCGAACCACATCAATGGCGGTTTCGATCACAGACTTGATCTCAACCGGGCGGATATCCAGGCGAAGCTTCCCGGTGATGATCCGCGAAACATCCAGGATGTCATCGATAAGCTGCACCTGCAACCTGGCGTTGCGCTCGATAATTTCCAGGGCGCGCACCTTAGCGGCTTCGTCAAGCTGTCCGGCGCGCATCAGACGGGTCCACCCCAGAATAGAGTTCAGAGGCGTGCGCAACTCGTGAGATACGGTCGCCAAAAACTCATCCTTGAGCCGGTTGGCTGTGCGCAGCTCATTCTCAATAGTCTTAATCGAAGTAACATCCTGAAAAACAACGATCCCCGTATCGGGATGCCCGGACATAGCTGGAAGCGTATCCGCAAACAGGAGCAGTGACAGCTTCCCAGACGGGGTTTGCCAGTCTACCTCCAGGCGATCCAGCCGTTCCCCTCTGGCCAAACGCGCCCAGGGAGTCTCCGCCTCAGACAAGCGATTCCCCTGCGCATCCATGCAATAGTACTCAGGATGAGCCCGCTCCACTGATTTTCCGGTCGGAAACTCTCCATCTGCCATGGCATGGGCCGTCCGATTGGCAAACAAAATACGGGCTGTATTTCGCTCCACCAGGAGGATGGGGGAGGGGGCAAAGTTAAGCAACTCCTCCAACCAGGTCCGTTGCGCGTGAAGAGCCGCCTGCGCCATCTCGCGTTCCTGGATTTCCGCTCTCAAAGCCTCATTAGCCTTGGCCAGTTCACCAGTCCGCTCCTGAACCCGTATCTCCAACTCCTCGCGTGCCTTGAGCAAAGCTTCCTCAGCCTGCTTCCTTTGAGTGATTTCCGTCTCAAGTGCCTTGATGGCTGACTGCAACTGCCCGGTCCGGTCTTGAACCCGCTCTTCCAACTCATGGTGAGCCCGAAGCAGCGCCTCTTCCGCTTTTCTACGGGCGGCTGTGAGATGGCTGACGGCTATTCCGCCCAGGATGAACAGGGCCAGGCGCACTACCTGGCCTGCCTCGTTCGGGAATGAATAAGGGGGATTCAGAAAAAAAAACGCGCCGACGCAGGCAGCCGTGCCCGTGGCCAGTAAACCCGGTCCTAAGCCGCCGCGCCAGGCGCTGAAGATGACACCAAGGAAGAAGAGGAAGAAGACAGACCGAGTGCCGACTAGAGGCTCAACCAACAGCTCAAGGAAAGCCAGTAAAAGAATTGAAGCCAGGGCGACGCCATACCCCCCTAGTTTTGAACGGTTCAAAGTCATAAGCTCATCCTGACGATTTTTCCCTGCTGTCCTTTGCATCCAATCCTATACTAATATTAAAGACGCTGCCTATTAAAGACGCTCCCTGCGTCGATTATTTCCGGTATGATAGAGCGGATGAAGGCAAACCTCCTGGACACTCTGGGCCGTCCTCTCCGGGATCTGCGCATATCTGTCACCGATCGCTGTAACTTCCGCTGTACCTACTGCATGCCCAAAGAAATCTTCGGGCGCAATTACCGGTTCCTGGAGCGTTCTGAACTCCTTAGTTTCGAGGAAATTCTGCGCCTGGTCCGTATTTTCGTGCAGCAGGGCGTAGAAAAAATCCGCTTGACTGGAGGTGAACCTCTACTCCGCCACAGTCTGGGGATGTTGATCGAAATGATAGCTTCGATCCCCGGCCTCGATCTGACGCTGACGACCAACGGTGCGCTCCTGGCTGCCAACGCCCAGGCTCTCAAGGATGCCGGGCTGAAACGGATCACAGTCAGCCTGGACTCTCTGGACCCCGAGATATTCGCCTCCATGAACGACGTCGATTTCCCGCTCCAGCAGGTCCTCTCGGGCATAGAAGCGGCGGCTGCTGCCGGACTGGCTCCCATTAAGATCAACATGGTGGTCAGGCGCGGCGCCAACGAGCAGAGCGTCCTTCCCATGGCCAGTTACTTCCGAGAAACCGGCCATATCCTGCGCTTTATCGAATATATGGATGTTGGACAAAGCAATGGCTGGCGTCTGGAGCACGTGGTTTCCGCTTCGGAAATCGTGGCAGCCATCCATAAAGAGTTTCCCCTGGAGCCTGTTGAGTCCAATTATCGGGGCGAAGTGGCCAGGAGATGGCGCTACCGCGATGGAAGCGGTGAAATAGGAGTGATCGCTTCCGTCACAGAGCCGTTTTGCGGGGACTGCACACGCGCTCGACTCTCAGCAGAAGGGTTTCTTTACACCTGTCTATTCGCTGCCAGCGGATACGACCTGCGCAAACTGCTGCGAACTGGAGCTTCGGATGAGCAAATTGCCGGGGCTGTTTCGTCTCTCTGGCAAATCCGAAGCGACCGCTATTCGGAAATTCGCTCCTTCCAAACGGCACAGCTTCCCAAAGTCGAAATGTCCTACATCGGCGGATGAAGCAGTCCACGCAGTTATTCCGGGAGGTCAACCTTAGCTTTGCGATCTTTCTGGTTATTGGAAACATCATCGGGACAGGCATTTTCACGATCTCAGGCCTGATAGCCCAGGAGCTGGGGATCTCCTGGTGGTTGATCGGCATTTGGATACTGGGCGGAATCCTGGCCCTGATTGGAGCGATTTGCTACTCCGTGTTGGGAATTGAAATCCCTAAAGCAGGCGGAGAATACGCGTTCCTCTACCCATATTATGGGCCTCTTCCCGCTTTTCTCTCCGGCTGGGCATCGCTGTTCATCGGTTTCTCAGCGCCAATTGCGGCTGCGGCCCTGGGATTGGCTTACTACCTCCAGCCATTGATCGGACTGGGAAGCGCCCAAGACATAGTCGTGCTCAAGGGCATTGCCATGATCGCACTGGTCGCCATCACCATCGTCATTTCGATGGGTCTGCAAACAGGAACACGGCTGCATTCCCTCCTGACCTTTGCCAATCTGGGCCTGGTAGCAGGCTTTGCCGTTCTTGTCCTCTGGCGGGCTCCTCTGCGAACGAACCTGACTCCCATCCTCACCGGAAGTCCGATTGCAGTTGATTTCACTTCTCTGGGCTCTGCCATCTTACTGGTGATGTTTACATACAGCGGCTGGAATGCCGCGGCCTACATGGCTGAAGAGATTCGCCAGCCCAGGCGCAATATACCGACTGCGCTGATCCTCGGGACCAGCCTGGTGATCATCATATACCTGACGATCAATCTGGCTTATTTCGGCGCTGTACCTTTCTCGGAACTGGAAGGGGAAATCGCCGTGGCGGAGATCACGGCAACCCGGATGTTCGGAACGACCGGCAGTCTTATCATCAGTTGGCTGATTACATTTTCCTTCCTCACTTCCATCACGGCAATGTCAATTGCCGGACCGCGCGTCTACTTCGCCATGTCGCGCAACCGCCTGTTTCCCCATCGGCTGAGCCAGGTCCACGCAAAAAAGAAAGTGCCCGTCCTGGCTATCTGGTTCCAGAGCATAATTGCCTTAGTCCTGATTGCCGTCGGAAGCTTTTACCAGATTCTGCTTTACGCCGGAGGTATTCTTGTTCTGTTTGCAACTCTCACTGTGTCGGTGCTTTTTCAAATTCCTTCCAACGGCAAGCCGTTCTTCACCTTGCTGTACCGCATCCTGCCGGCGATCTTCGTCCTCGTCAACACCGGAGTATTAGTTGCAACCGTTATCTCCCATCCCACCGAGGCCATGGCCGGGCTACTGACCGTGGCGCTGGGAATTCCGGTCTATATGGGTTTTAAGGGCCGCTAAGATCAGATCTTCAACTTGGGCCCAGACCTCAGGGTCATATTCCATTTTTGTATGAGCCACGCGAAAGATCTTCTTGAACCAGGAGACGTGGGAGATATCAATCTCTTTGTCGGAATAATCAAATTCGAAATTCCCAATAATGCGTGTCCTGGCAGGATCTTCGGCATAAATCTCAGGCTCTCCACGAATGACCAGTCCATTTCTCTGGAACAGGTTCGCCGCGGCAGCCACGTTAGGGGGGATTTCAGCGTCTGCCAGCCCGACGCTATCCACCTGCACGGTGAGCAGAATGGGGATGTTGAGGTCCTGCAACTGATTGGCCAGCTTGACAACGGCTGCTCCGCCAAAACTTTGACCGTATACGATAAGACGGACTTGCGAGCGTTCTTCCGGACTTAAGC
Organism: Acidobacteriota bacterium; assembly: GCA_050747825.1. GTDB lineage: Bacteria > Acidobacteriota > UBA6911 > RPQK01 > JBOGJG01 > JBOGJG01. Next base: position 8,599 of record JBOGJG010000009.1, read on the forward strand.
GGCCATCCTGATCCGAGTCGAAAGCATTTTGGATCAGCCGGACAGCCAGATCGCGTTTCTTATTCTCTACCGTCTCCACATGGATGGGGAGGCGCATTGACTGCAGCCGGAGCGCCAGCTTTCTCACGCTGCGTTCTTCATTGTCCCAGGGCTCACGCCCACCCATGAAGCCGAGGACCAAAAACTCTCCCTGAGACAGCGGCGCCGGGGTAGTGAAGTGCCGATAACGCTGGCCATGAAAGAACAGGCAGCCTGTTGAGGTCAGGATAAGCAAGATGACAAGGGGGGTCAGGTCCTGCGTTTTGCG
>JBOGJG010000010.1:0-8157 GCA_050747825.1 Acidobacteriota bacterium
CATCTTCTTCGAATCCTGGGATTGGAAGGCACGGAACGGGCCCGTGCCCAGTGCGCAACGATTCGGCAAAAGCTGCTCAAGATCGGAGCGCAGGTCAGGATCAGTGTACGCCGGGTCTTAATAGCCCCGCCAGCAGTGATCCTTACCAGCAACTTTTCTCCCGGGTTTATAACCAGTGGGCGCCAGCGGCTCGTTAGCCGGGAGAATCACTGGGGAGTTCAAATCAGGCCAGACCGAGTCTGAGCCGCCAAGCTTCCCAGCGCGCCCGCAGCACGTCCAGTATCTTCCGGTGTTGTGAATCTTTCGCCAGATTGGCCACCTCGCGGGGATCCTCTCTCAAGTCGTAGAGTTCTTCGTAGACCGGCTCTCGATCCACATAGCGGACGTACTTCCATCCGTCTTGTGTCCGAATACCCTCGCTCTGCGGGATGAGCCGATGCTGAAAGCGGTGCTCGTAAAAGAATTCCTGCCTCCAGGCGGGACGCTCACCGCCAAGCAGCGGGAGCAGGCTGCGGCCCTGAATCGAAGAAGGGATATCAACCCCGGCATAATCCAGCATCGTAGAAGCCAGGTCAATGTTGAGCGTCATCTCGTTGCGCGCCATGCCTCGTAGTGGCTGAGGCGCCCGGGAATCGTAAACAATCAGGGGCGTTCGGATGGATTCTTCGTGCATGAACCATTTGCCCGCCAGTCCATGCTCGCCCAGATAGAATCCGTTGTCTGAGGTGAAAATCACGATCGTATTTTGCTCAAATCCCAGCTCCCGGAGAACTCTCATGAGCCGGCCCACCACCACATCGACTCCGTAAATCAAACGGTAGTAGCCTTTGACCGACTGCTGATACTTTTCAGGAGTCGAGAAGCGAATTTCCCAGCGTCGCCGGGACTCCGAATTCTGCAGGAACTCAGGGAGGGCGCGGAAGTACCGGTTATCAGCCGTCTCCGGCGCAGGTATGTTGACATCCTGATAAAGTTCTTCATAAGCCGGATCATAAAGAAATTGCCTGGGATCTTCATCCTGGACATGAGGGGCTTTAAAGCTGACAGAAAGGCAGAAGGGCTGTTCTCGAGAGCATCCCCTCAGGAAGCGCTCGGCGTTTTCACCCATGATTTGCGTCAAATGAACCGGCTTGCCATCTCTTTCCTGAAAATAATGACCCTGCCCTGGAAAGCCTTCGAAGAAGTCAAACCGGTCCCTGGGAAGCGGCTTCCCGACTCCCCACTTGCCCACAAAACCGGTGCGGTAACCTGCCTGGCGCAGCAGAGCCGGGTAGCTGGCCGCGAACTGGGCATCCGAAAGCGGTGTCCGAAAATCATTGATGCCATGGCTGCGGCTGTACAGTCCGGTAAGAATACTGGCCCGGCTGGACATGCAGATGGCCGTAGTCACAAAATGATTTTTAAAGCGCATCCCCTGAACTGCCAGTCGGTCGATATGGGGCGTGCGGAGGATGGAATTACCCATACAGCCCAGGGCATCCCAGCGCTGATCGTCCGTGAGCAGAAAAAGGATATTGGGCCTCTGCCGCCGTTGCCCATAGGCCGCGCCCGCCAGCGCTCCGGCGCCCCCGGCCGCCTTCATGAACTCGCGACGGTTGCAGGTCCTAAGGATCATTTTGGGGAACCTGGTAAAGCCTTCGCAGGCGCGTTAACTCCGTCTTCAGGTCGCTGATGACGCTCGTATAGGCGGGATCGCTGTACACGCTCTGCAACTCATCCGGATCTTTACTCAGGTCAAACAGCTCCCACTCATCGATATTGTAGTAGTGAATGAGCTTGTAGCGGCCGGTGCGCACCCCGTAGTGGCGCTGCACGCTGTGCGGTCCGGGGAATTCATAATAGTGATAGTAGATCGAGCGGCGCCAGTCCTCTGGGGCTTCGCCTTGAAGCAGCGGCGCCAGCGAGCGGCCCTGCATGTCCGGCGGAACCTCCACACCCGCCAGTTCCAAAAAGGTCGGAGCGAAATCGAGATTCTGTACCAGGTGCTCGTCTTGAGAACCGGGCTCGATCACTCCCGGCCAGCGGACTATCAGTGGCATCCGGAGCGATTCCTCGTACATCCAGCGCTTGTCGAACCAGCCGTGATCTCCCAGATAGAAACCCTGGTCAGAGCTGTAGATGACCACCGTGTTCTCGGCCAGTCCCGAGCTGTCCAGGTACTCCAGCAGGCGGCCTATATCGTCGTCCACGGCGGCAATCGTGCGCAGGTAATCCTTGATGTAGCGCTGATACTTCCAGCGGACCAGGTCTTCGCCGCTCAGATGGGCTTTTCGAAAAGCCTCATTTTTGGGCTCGTAGGCTGCGTTCCAAACCTCCAGTTGCTCCTGATCAAGATTGAGCGGCGGCGTCAGCTTCAGGTCGCGTTCGCTCAGGTCCCGGACAATCGTCATTTCCTGGGTGTTCGCAGCGCTCGTGCGATTGGAATAGTCATCAAATAGCGTCGCCGGTGCGGGAATATCGATGTCGTCATAGAGGTTCAAATACCTGGGCCCGGGCTGCCAGGCGCGATGCGGGGCTTTTTGCTGGTACATCAGCATAAAAGGCTTGCTCTGATCGCGCTGGTTCTGCAGCCAGCCCAGCACCTTGTCAGTGATGATATGAGTGGTATAACCGGCGTGGTTCTCAACACCGCCGGGGGCTATAAAATCCGGATTATAGTAGGTCCCCTGCCCCGGCAGCACCCGCCAGTAATCGAAGCCGGTAGGCTCGCTCTTGAGGTGCCATTTCCCGATCATGGCTGTCTGGTAACCGGCCTGCTGCAGCAGCTTAGGGAAGGTCTGTTGAGAGCCGTCGAACTCGAGACGATTATCCAAAACTCCATTGAGATGGCTGTGCTTACCGGTCAGGATCACCGCCCGGCTGGGAGCGCAAATGGAATTCGTGACAAAGGCATTGCGAAATAGCATTCCCTCGCGCGCCAGACGGTCGATATTCGGAGTTTTGTTGATCCTGGAGCCATAGGCGCTGATGGCATGGGCGGCATGATCGTCGGTAAAGATGAAGATAATATTCGGAGGACGGGTTTGCGCCAACCCGTGGCCAAAAAGAACCAGCACTACGGCTGCCACCACCAGGATCGCCAGGCACTGCCACCCGCCACCCGAGTACCCCATGAGTGTCCGCCACCTGATACGGGGCATCATTCTTCCCTTCCCGTGCCCGTCTGATCCAGCGCCTCCCTCAGTCCTTCGGAAAGCTCTTTGGAGGGACCAACTCCCCAGTAGTGAAGGAAAAATACGCGGGGCTGTTCATGAACCATGTGATTGTGGAGCGCCACCACCTCAATGTTGTTCTTAACCAGGCTTTGGATGACTGAGGCTACTTCATGCTCCAGCATGACGAAGTCGCCGGCCACGGCCGTCCTTTCCGGGATGCCCTGAAAAGCCGCCCAGGTGTTGAATCCCATAAAGCTCGTTACCTCGACACCGTGGTCTACCAGCTCAACGTCGGGGCGCCCGATGGTCACCTTGTAGACACCGTTATTGAGCCCGCCCCTGTGCCCCAGAATCCGATCGATCTCTTGCGTATCGAAAGTTGATTCCACGGAAGAGGCAGCGCTGCTATCGCGGCCCTGGCGCATTCTCTCGATTTCATCCAGGGCCTTCCTGACCCCTCTGGCCAGTTGCGCGGCCGGTCCCACACCGCCGATGTGCATGAACATCACTTTAGGATTGTCGCGCACGAAATGGTTATGAAGAGCGGTGACCGTCAGCCCCGCTTCCACGAGGGCGCCCTCGACGGCTCCGATTTCCGTTTCCAGTACCACCAGGTCCCCCATGACAGTGGCTCCCTCTGGAGCCGAAGCAAAAGCGGCCCACGACGTCAAACCCATGGCTGGGATGATCTTGAATCCGTCTACCGTGACATCCAGGCTGGGCTGGGGAACACTGATTTTGTACTGTCCGTCGTTGATTGTTCCTTCGACTCCGGTAATCTGCCGGATCTGCTCAAAGTCTAGCTCTTGAATAGCTGCATGATCTCCCGTGCAGGAAACCAGACTCAGAAGCATAGCTGATCTGAATAGCCGCATCCTCTCTACTCCTGGCTTACTCCGTCACCGCCGGCCGTCTCGCGAGCACCTTGCTCCAGAAAGGTGAACAGATCGATGGTCTCCTTCCGGTCCAGGTTATTGAGCAGCCCTTCCGGCATGAGCGAGGTTTTGGAGACAGCACGGGATTTGATGTCCGTTTTCGGAATCGAAATCGAATATCCCGCCGCGGTTTTCAACGTCAGCGAATCGGCGTCCTCCCGCGAGATCACGCCCATGACCGACTGGTCCTCTTTGGTCACGATCTCCACTGCAGCCCACAGGTCGGAGACCGTTCTGGACGGATACAAGACGGCATCGATCAGGTCCTCTCTTTGAAAACGTTTCTCGACATCCGTCAGATCGGGACCGGCTTCCCGGCCGATGTCTCCGTGAATGTGGCAACTGGCGCAAAAGGCCTTCTCATAGGCCAGCTTGCCCTGGACTGGGTCGCCGGTATAAGCCATCGGATCCCAGAGCAGGTATTCCTTCATTTCCTTTTCCGACACGATCTGATTGTAAGCCGCCCTCTGGAATGCGGGCCTCTCCGCCAATCCGGCCTCCAGAGTGGTGGGACTCAGGGAGGGCACTTCCTGCATGGCCACTTGTTTCTCCTCTTCAGGAAGTACTTTAAGGAAATCGTTCCAAATATTTTCGACAAAGCCTAAAAAACTGGCGCCGCCCTTCCACTGTTCACGCTGTGTTTTCTTGAACCATTCAATCATGGCTTGCTTCGCCTCGGGCTCCCAGCCGCTTCCAATGGTGCGCAGGCAATAGGCATAGTGGATCTGCTGCCGGCGATCGTTTTGCGGACGTTTCAGCTCGTTGATCAGCTTTTCAACGGTGCCTGGAGTCTCCAGATAAGCGAGGGTGATCGCGAGCTCCCGGTTCAAGTCCTGATCCCGGCTGGGAAAGCGCTCGAGCAAAATCTCTCCCATGGGTTCATAGGTGTCCAGGTAATCGATTCTGTCATCCTCAATCAGGGTCCAGTGAATGGTCCGCAGCAACGCCAGGAGATCTTCATCCCGGGGTGAGGCTTTCAGCAGCTCCAACTGGCGCTTTAAGAGATAGGGAATGTCCTGAGTGTCATCGGCCGTCGCCACCAGCGCCATCAGGGCCTCGGCCGCCGCCGGGTATTCGCTGAGCTTGAGTGCCGCCTCTCTCCAGGAATTTCGGTTGAGACGCATCAACAACTCGCGAGCTGCGTAGCGGACCCAGCGATCCGAATCGCCGAGCAGAGGCAGGACGTCCTCAACGGGTGAGAGGAAAAGCGGCATTCCGGGATGAATCTCGGTCCGGACCAGAGCCTCGCAGGCGCGCCGGCGCACAAAGGCTTCTTCATCGCGTAGACGGCGCGCCAGTTCGAGCCGCGCTAGAGGATCCCGGTAAAGGCCCAGATAATAGGTGGCCGCCGCGCGCACTTCCCACTGCCGGTCCTCTCCCAGACTGCTCAAAAGCTTCAGATCAGGTCGGGGCCCGTACACCTGAAGCAATTCCAGAGCCCTGACGCGGCGTGCCGGACTGGATCGAGCGTCCCTGGCCTCTTTCAGAAGAGCCTTTCCCCAGCCCCCCTTCATCCTTTCCCGGATTTCGGAAAGCCGAGCGCGGCTCCAGGCCGAGCGCAGCTGGGGTTGGGTCAGAGCCTCATCGACCAAAGAATCGGATTTGGGACGCCCCATGGCCTCTCCGCTGTAGACAACCCGGTAAATGCCCCCCTCGGTAGAACGTCCTCCTTTGGAGAAATAAACACAGCCGTCAGGGCCAACCTCCAGGTCGGTCACGTTAAGGGGCTCTCCCAGAACTAAGTTTTCGAAGTCCTCGGTGTACGTAGCCCCGGAGCGTCCCAGAAATCCAGCCAGAATACGGCCCCGGGACCAGTCGCCGTACAGGAAGGAATCGAAGTATCTTTCCGGATAGGCATAACTTTGGTAAAAGGTCACACCGGTGGGAGAGCCTCTGTCAATATTGCTCATGGGCGGAAGGCTGTCCAAATAATACTGCGGCCACTTGCCCGAACCCGTCCTCCAGCCGTATTCGCCTCCGGGAACGACATGGACGGTGCGAACCTCCCGGAACCAGGGCAGGTCGATGTCCCACTCCATGTCGGAATCAAACGTGAACAGCTCCCCCGACAGATTGAAAGCCGCCTCATAATGGTTGCGAAAGCCACCGGAAATCATCTGCCACTCGCCCGCAGGCGAACTCAAATCAATGCGGGAGATGGTCCCGCCGGGAGCACGGATGTCGCGCGCGTGTCCCCGGGGATCGGTGTAGATGGGCAGCAAATTCCCCTCCTGATAACCGGCATGCGGAGAGAAGGGATCGGGAGTCGCAATCAGCCCGGTGTGGTTTCCCAGGACCAGGTAAAGAAAGCCGTCCGGACCAAAGAAAACAGCGTGCGGGCCATGTTCTGCCATCCGGCGCGTGAAAAGAGTAAACGTGTGTACTTCATCGGCGCTGCCGTCACCATCCTGGTCAACCGCGCGGTAAAGGCCGGTTCCCTCAGGCCCATCTCCCACGGCCCAGAGCTGATTGCCGTCAAATTGGAGTCCCTGGCAGTTGGTTACCCGATCGGTAAAAACCTGTTCGCGATCGGCCACGCCAGCGCCGTTTTCGTCAGTCAGGATGACGACCGGCCCTTTTTCACGCGAAAAGGCCAATCGCCCCCGGCTGTCGAAGGTCATGGCGACGACCGAGCCGCTCTTCTCAGGTGAGTAATACTCCTGGACCGAGAATCCCTGAGGCCCACGAAATCGATTCTGGGCCTGAACTATCTCAGCGAGCTTCAGTCCAAGAGCGATCAGGCAGAGAGATAAGGTGCCCAGCAAAACAACAATTTGCTTCATCTTTGTTCGATTCTTCCAAGGCAGCTGAGACCTCGCCAAGACTACATTCGCCGCCTGCGTCAAGTCAAGCTCGCTGACTCGCATAAGTAAGGAACTGGTCCCTGAAGAGACGATCGCTAACGCCGCCCCGCCAGAGGACGATCTCAAGATGGAAATCTCGCTTTCCGAGGCCGACCTCCAGTAGCTCCTGCAAGGCAGGCGGCTCGAGATGCCGTTGTCCCACGAGAGTCACGGTTTGAACCGTGTCGTCCTCTTTAAGCGGGTCAGCCGTCAGCGGTCAGCGGGTCAGCGGTCAGCCGGTCAGCGGTCAGCGGGTCAGCGGTCAGCCTTCTCCGCCAGATGCAGCGTCGCGATCCCACCACTCAGCCTCTCGTGTTGCACGGACCTGAAGCCGGCGTGCAGGATTAACTGGTCCAACTCCGGCGGACTGGGAAATTCCTTCACCGACTCCGGAAGGTAGGCGTAAGGCCCTTCACGTCCGGAGATTCGCTCACCGATCCAGGGCAAAATGCGGGTGAAGTAAAAGAAGTAGAGCTGCCGCAAGATGGGAATCCTCGGCTGTGAGAATTCCAGGACAGCCAGCAGCCCCGCCGGCTGCAGGATGCGAAACATTTCCTCCAATCCCTCGGAGTAGCCAGCCAGATTGCGCAAGCCAAAGGCTATGGTTACCGCTCTGAAGCTGCCTGACTCAAAGGGAAGCTGAAGCGCGTCTCCTTCCACGAACCGCACGCGGCCGGCCAGCGCCTTCTCCTGAGCCTTTCGCCGCCCGATCACGAGCATTTCATGGGAGAAATCACAGCCGATGACCCGGCTTCTCTTGGAGAGGGAAAAAGCCAGATCGCCGGTACCAGTGCACAGGTCCAGAACCAGAGACTCCTTGTCCAGAGCAGAAGCCAGCCGTCGCGTCGTCAGCCAGCGCCAGTAGCGATCGATAGACAGAGAAAGGAGATGGTTCAGGAAATCGTATCGGTGGGCAATCGACCCGAACATCCGCTGTATCTGCCTAGGGCTTCGTAACATAAATAAGTGCGCTATCGTCGCGAGCCGGGTACCCTATGGGTGCGGTCTGATGGCGAGACGCGACGATGGAGCATATCGGGAATATGGGACCGAGGAGCAACAAAGCCAGCAGGCCAGTGCCGCCGCGACCCGAAGGGCTGGGGCGCTTGGACCCGTCTTCAGCGTTGCTCGTCAGTTGCCTATTCCCGATAGGCGCCTTCCTCGCGCCTTGAATACGGGTCAAATCGCCTCCAGCGATAGCGCACTTATTTATGTTACGAAGCA
>JBOGJG010000011.1:0-18002 GCA_050747825.1 Acidobacteriota bacterium
AGCAGCCTGTCGGACTTTCGCCCGTAAGTCCTTTATTTTCAACAATGGTACTTTTTGGTGCCCGAAAATCGGCGTTGAAAACAAAGGACTTACGGCTCACATTGTGCGAAGTCCGACAGGCTGCTAGCTCCAGCCTTTCGTTTTTTTTAAAGCCCGAATCGTCAAGGCCTGATCGCCGGCCAGTTGCTCAGTTCCTCCACCCGCCGCTTGAGCTCTAGTTCCCGCCCGTTGGGCCGTTCCACCGGGTGATCGATCCCTTGACGAAGCAGTTCCAGAGCCCGATCTTTGAGCTTATACGCATAGGTGGAACTAATCCCGTGTTTCCGGCAGACCTGGGCCTGGGACAGCTTCCCCGACATCAGTTCTAAGGTAATCTCCAGCTTCTGCTCCTTGGTAAACTTCGACATCTTGGGCGGGGTCTCCTCCGTCATCGGTTCTTGTTTTTACCCTATCAGGTGTCTCACTTCTTAAGGGGGGCACTATAAAATCTACTCTTTACCCTTCTCACAATGGTCTTCTGGGAAGTTCCTGCGGGTATTGGATGCCCAGTGGTTTTTGTTGTCCTGAAGGCGTATTATAAAACAGGTTATGAAGAAGGCGCTATTGTTGTTGTTTGGACTCCTGATGGTGGGCGGGGCAACCTCGGTGTATTGGTGGGTCTCACGTTATGACGCGCTGATTCTCAAGCAGTGCGAAGCCTACGATTTGGACTTCTATCTGGTCAAATCGCTGATCTGGGAAGAAAGTGGATTCAATCCTCTGGCCCGCGGGCAGGATGGCGAATTCGGCTTGATGCAAGTCATGCCTTATGTGGGCCGGGAGTTTTGGGCAAAAGCAAAGGGACTGGACTCCGATTTGTACGATCCCAACCTCCTGCTCACGCCTGAGCACAACATCGAAGTGGGCTGCTGGTATTTGCGAGACTCACTGGATCTGTACCGGGAAAGGCCCGACCCGCTCCCCTATGCCATTGCCCGCTATAATGCGGGGCATTCCCGCGTCTCGCGCTGGATGAAGAACGGGATTGCTGAGAGCAACAGCACGGATTTCGTACAAAGCATTGATTTTCCCGAGACCCGCGCCTACGTGCAGCGGATCATCAAGAGAAGCGAGCGTCGCAGCGCGATTTACCTGTGGTAGGGTGGGGGTCCTTTCATTCTTCGCCCAGGGGCGCCACGCCGCGCTTGCCCAGAAACTCGATCCCCAGAACTTCGTAATCCTCGTAAATATCCGGACTGTCGAAGTTGATCTGATTGATCTTGTCGGCGACGACATTGAATTGGCCGCACTCCAAGGCCAGGAGCTCGAAACGGTGATCACCCAGATCGATCACTATCCGGGACGGCCCGCCAAATTGCTCAAAGCGCCCAAGGAGATCAATACCGATAAAGCTGTTCCCGAGAACTTTCAGGTATTCGGTCACGTAAGGTTCGCTTCCCGTGTCGATGGAAAACTTCTCAACCTGGGCCTCTCTCCCCTCTTGATCGAAGATATGGACATGTCGCGGGCGGAAGTCCCATTTGCCGTTGCTCAGAGTAATGACGTTGAGGAGTGGAACGGTTCGCTTGTCAGGACTCTGCACGATTTCGACTGTCCAGATGAACTGGTCATCAATAAATATATGGCAGCCGCTGGGTTGGGTAGGCTGTTCCGTCTGCTGAGCCATCAGAGGCGAGAAGAGCAGAAAAAGTGCGGGTAAAACTCGTATCATGGCCTCATTCTAGCACGAGCCATTTCATCGACGATGGCCTGGACTGCCTGTACCGGATCAGCCGCTTCTGTAATCGGACGGCCCACCACGATGCAGCCGGCGCCGTGTGAAATCGCCTCAAAGGGAGTCATGGACCGGGCCTGATCTCCCTTTTCTGAACCGGAGGGACGGATGCCGGGAATGACGAACAGCAGGTCCGTCAGGCCCTCCGTTTTAAGCAGCTTCAGCTCGTGTGGAGAACAAACGATTCCTGCCAATCCGGCCTCCTGGGCGGTCCGCGCCAGCAGCAGCACCATCTCATCCAGGGGGCGGTCAATGCCTATCAACTCCAAAGCCCGGGCGTCCAGGCTGGTCAGGATAGTCACTCCCAGCAATTTTGGCGCCGGCCAGCCTTCAGCCTCAGAGCGCTCGCGAATCCGCTCGATGGCCTGCTGCAGCATCTGATGGCCTCCCAAGGTGTGCAGCGTCAGCATGTCCACCCCGAGGCGTCCGGCCTGAATGACGGCGCGCGCCACGGTGTTGGGAATATCATGCAGCTTGAGATCCAGGAAGACCCGACCGCCTCGTGTCTGAATTTCACGGACCACCTCGGGTCCGGCCGCCGTGTATAACTGGAGCCCGACTTTGAAAAGGGAGACCTGATCCTTCAAGAGGTTCACCAGTCTGAGCGCCTTTTGAAGATCCTCGACATCCAGAGCAACGATCAGCTCTTCCGATTCACTTCTCACTTCTCACTTTTCACTTTTCACGTCCAGCGTTCCCACGATATCGTTGATACTCCTGATTCCCAGTTCCGCGCAAAAGCCGGAAAGATCGCGTATCGCTTTCACTGAGGCTTTAGGGTCGAAGAAGTTAGCGGTTCCAATTTGCACCGCAGAAGCTCCGGCTACCATGAATTCGAGAACATCTCGGGCCGAAGTCACGCCGCCGATTCCGATCACCGGCAGGCCAACCGCCCGCGCCACCTGGTGAACCAGCCGGACAGCCAGAGGACGAATGGCAGGACCGGACAGTCCTCCGGTTATGTTGGACAGCATGGGACGCCGCTTGCGGATATCGACTCCCATTCCCAGAAACGTATTGACCAGGGTTATGGCGTCGGCCCCGGCGTTCTCGCAGGCTCTGGCAAAGACAGTGATGTCGGTGACATTGGGTGAGAGTTTCACCCAGACCGGCTTCTTTGAAATCTTCTTGACCGCCTCCACCACCCGGAAGGTCATGTCCGGGTCGTGACCGAACTGAATGCCGCCTTCCTTGATATTGGGGCAGGAGATGTTCAACTCCAGAGCGCTGACCTTCGGCTGCGGGTTCAACAGCTCGGTAATCGCTTCGAACTCTTCGATCGTAATGCCGAATATATTGGCCACGACGTGAGTGTCGTACTGCTCCAACTGGGGGAGCTTGTCCTTTATAAAGGCCTCCGTTCCCACGTTCTCCAGACCGATAGCATTGAGCATACCTGCCGGCGTCTCGGAGATACGTCCAGGAGGGTTCCCTTTGAGTGGTTTGAAAGAGAGGCCCTTGGTACAAAATCCGCCCAGCTCCGAAATGTCGAAGAAACGGATAAATTCCAGCCCGTAACCAAAGGTTCCCGAAGCGGTGAGCACGGGGTTCTTGAATTTGAGCCCGGAAATGGTTACGGAGAGATCAGTCATGAGTCAGTCGCCATTCGTCACTTGTCAGTTGATAGCTCTATCACTCTTCCTCCCATACAATTTCCTCAGCTCGGAAGACCGGCCCATAACAGCAGGCCAGTCGATAGGAGTGTATCGTTTTCACGCTGCAGCCCAGGCAGACGCCAAAGCCGCAGGCCATCTTGGCCTCAACGGATACCTGGCAGGGAATGCCGCTTGCAGCCGCCAACTCTGAGACTGCCTTCATCATGGCATTGGGGCCGCAGGTGTAAAACATCAGGTCCTGAGAGGGGAATTTTTGGAGATAGGCTTTCAGCCCGTCTGTGATCAATCCCTTGAACCCCGCGCTTCCGTCATTGGTGGTGAGGAAAACCGCAATATTGAGATCCTGGAAATCTTTTAGCCCGACTAGGTCCTGGTCCGTGCGTCCTCCGTAAATGAGATGGACCTCCTGTCCCTTCTGCTTCAGATCTTCCGCCAGCAGGTAGACCGAGGCGATCCCGACGCCTCCGGCGACGAGAAAGCTGATCTTTCCGTGAGCCGAGCTGCTGTCAAAGCCGTTGCCCAGAGGGCCGATGAGACTGACCGAATCACCGGGTTGAAGCGCGGCCAGGCGCCGCGTTCCGTCCCCAATGGCCTTGAGCAGCAGAGTGATGACCGATTTGCGGCCCTCTTCCTTCCACACCGAATACACGGCCAAAGCCCGCTTGAGGAGAGGGTAGGGAAGCGTTTGCTCTCCGACTTCGGCAGCCATCACGAATTGTCCCGGCAAAGTTCGCTCGGCGATCTCCGGCGCCCGCACCGCCACGATGTAGTTGTGCTGCGGAAATCTCAAATTCTCCACAACCGGCGCCTCCAGGACATAGCTCATGGCCCGAAAGGATAGCACAGCGAGTAGACACAGAGGCACGGAGGCACAGAGAAGTAAGCGGCCCTTGTTGGTGGTCTCGGTGCCTCTGTGGCTAACACCGATTTCTTTTGCTAGGATTCTCAGGACATGATGAAATTCCTAATGACTCGGCTGGTTTGCTTCTGGCTGGTTGGCTGTCTTTTCCTGTGGGCATCTGATCATTCCGGTGCCGGCTGGAAATCGTATGGTCGAGATCCCGGCGGGACGCGGTACTCTCCCCTCAATCAAATCAACCGCTCCAATGTCTCCCGCCTGCAGCAGGCGTGGTCTTTGAGCACCGGCGAGCTGGAGCTGATGAAGCAGGCAGGACAGCGCCGCTGGACCGCTTTTGAAGCCACTCCGCTGGCAGTGGACGGGACTCTTTACATCTCCACTCCCTCCAGCCGCGTCTTTGCCCTCAATGCCCAGACAGGTGAAGAGATCTGGCGTTTTGATCCTCAGGCCGGAACTTCGAAGCGGCAGTTTGAGGCGCACCGGGGAGTCGCTTTTTGGGAGACATCTGATGAGACCGTCTCTCCCAGACAGCGGATTTTTCTGGGGACGACGCTGGGCACGCTGATTTGCCTGGGCGCCCAAAGCGGAGAACCTTGTCCCAATTTTGGCCGGAAGGGAGCCGTCAACCTGCGAGCCGGGATGGATGAAGGTTTTGAGGACATGAACTATTCCGTCAGTTCACCTCCGGCAATCTTCGAGAACCTGGTCATCATGGGAGCGTCCGTGCCCGAGGGCCCCTCTCGCGGCCCCAGCGGGGATGTGCGCGCCTTCGATGCCTGCACGGGTGAACTCGTTTGGCGCTTTCATACCGTCCCGCGCCCGGGTGAGGAAGGAAATGACACCTGGGAAAAGGACGCCTGGAAGGACCGTACCGGAGCCAATGTATGGTCCATTATGAGTGTTGACCCGGAGTTGGGGTTGGTCTTTCTTCCCGTCGGATCTCCCGCTTATGACTTTTATGGCGCTGACCGCAAGGGCAAGAATCTCTTCGGCAATTCCCTGGTGGCACTGGACGCCGCCAGCGGAAAGCTGCGCTGGCACTTTCAGATGGTACATCACGATATCTGGGACTATGATCCTCCGGCCCAGCCTGTGCTGGCCACGGTAAAACGGAATGGGCAGGAGATTCCCGCCGTGGCTCAGGTGACTAAGATGGGACTCGTCTTCGTGCTGGATCGGCGCAGCGGTGACCCGCTTTTTCCTGTGGAAGAACGTCCCGTCCCCGCAAGTCCAGTTCCGGGCGAAGCCGCCTGGCCGACTCAGCCTTTTCCGCTCAAGCCGCCGCCGCTGAGCCGCCAGACGGCCGTTTCAGCGGAAGACCTGCACTCGCTGACTCCGGAATCGGCCGAATACTGCCGGCAGATGTTTGAAATGGCGATAGTCCGGGGCGGTGTGTATGAGCCCGCCGGTCTCGATTTGACGCTGAGCTTCCCCGGCACCCTGGGAGGGGCGACCTGGTCGGGCGCCTCTTTTGATCCTGCCCGTGGGCTTCTGTACGTGAACGTCAATGAAATCGGCCGCATTGCCAAAATGGAGCCGGATCCTCGAGGTCCGGAAGGCGCCTACCGCCGCGCCAGCCCTTGGGGCGCTTATGCGCGTTTCTGGGATGAAAACGGCTGGCCCTGCCAGAAGCCTCCCTGGGGGACTCTCAACGCGGTCGATTTAAACAGCGGCGAAATCGCCTGGCAGGTCCCGCTTGGGACGGCGGCGGCGCTGGAGAGTAAGTGGCCCGGCAAGACCGGCACTCCCAACTTGGGAGGATCGATTGCAACCGCCGGGGGGCTGGTCTTTATCGCGGGCAGCAACGACCGCCACTTGCGGGCTTTCGACTCCTCATCCGGGACCGAGCTCTGGAGCGGCCAGCTGGAAGCCAGCGGCCATGCCACTCCGGCTACCTACCTGGGCAGGGACGGCAGACAATATGTGGTTATTGCCGCCGGCGGAGGGGGCTATTTCAGCCAGGACAAGGGGGCCGATGCCGTAACCGCCTTCGCGCTGCCGCAAGGCGGGCCTGCGCCATCCAGGGTCGAAATTTCTGGAGAACTGAAGAAGTGGCACAACCTTGTTTTTACTTTCGAAGGGCCGGAAGTGACCGAAGAGGGGGACCCGAATCCGTTTCGCGATTATCGACTGGAAGTCACATTCAGTCAGGGCGACCATTCCTACCGGGTGCCCGGCTACTTTGCTGCCGATGGAAACGCCGCTGAAACGGGAGCTGATTCGGGCAACAAATGGCGCGCTCACTTTACTCCCGACCGGCCAGGAAACTGGTCCTACCAGGTTTCCTTCCGCACAGGAGCGGACATGGCGGTAGACCCGGATACTGAGGCCGGACGGGCTGTTGAGCCTGACGGTCTCTCGGGCGCCTTCGCGGTAGGCCCTGCGGACAAGGTCAAGCCTGACTTTCGATCTCAGGGGCGCCTGCGCTACACCGGAAAGCGCTATCTGCAGTTCGCCCAAACGGGCCAGTACTTTCTCAAGGGCGGGGCGGACAGCCCGGAAAACTTTCTGGCCTATTTCGAATTCGATCAGACGCCGGACAACTTCACCGGTCCTCAGCGGGAGGGCGAGGCCCGGCGGGCCATCACGCACCGCTACTCTCCGCATGCAGGAGACTGGAGACCGGGCGATCCAACCTGGCAGGGAGGCAAGGGAAAGAACATCATCGGAGCGTTGAATTACCTCGCCTCGCAGAAGGTGAATTCGGTTTACTTCCTGACCATGAACGTAGGCGGCGACGGTGATGATGTCTGGCCCTGGACCTCGCGCGACCAGCGCCTGCGTTTTGACTGCAGCAAGCTGGACCAGTGGGAAACCGTCTTTTCTCACATGGACCGGCTGGGAATACAGCTCCACGTGGTGACTCAGGAGACTGAAAACGATCAGTTGCTGGATGAAGGTGAACTGGGCCTGCAGCGCAAGCTTTACTACCGGGAGCTGATTGCGCGCTTCGGCCACCATCTGGCCGTGACCTGGAATCTGGGTGAAGAGAATACGAATACGGATGAGCAGCGAAAAGAATTCGCTACCTTTATCCGGCAACTGGACCCCTACGGGTCTCCCATTGTGGTGCATACCTACCCCAGGCAGAAGGAAGAGGTGTACGCCCCGCTGCTGGGATTTGAGCACCTGGAAGGCCCGTCGCTTCAGATGGGAGGAGCGATAAGCGAGATTCACTCGGAAACGCTCAAATGGCTGGAGCGATCTGCCGCTGCCGGACGTCCCTGGGTGGTCTGCCTCGATGAGGTCGGGCCGGCGGGCGTTGGGGTGAAGCCGGACTCCGACGATCCGGACCACGATCAGGTGCGAAAGCAGGCGCTTTGGGGCAATCTCATGGCGGGAGGGGCCGGCTGTGAGTGGTATTTCGGCTACGAGTATGCCCACAACGACCTCAACCTGGAGGATTTTCGCTCCCGCCAGCGCATGTGGGAGCAGACCCGCTACGCTCTCGAATTCTTCCAGGAACATCTTCCGTTTGAGGAGATGAGGCAGGCTGATGAGCTCACCGGCAGCGATGCCGATTACTGTCTGGCCAAGCCGGGCGAGGTGTATGCCGTCTATTTGCCGGAAGGCGGCAGCACGGATCTGGAGTTTGAAAGGGGATTGTATTCCATACGGTGGTACGATCCGCGACAGGGTGGCGCTTTGCAGACTGGAAGCATCGAGACCATTGACGGCCCGGGCCGAAAGTCGATCGGTCAACCTCCGGACGAGAGAGACCGGGACTGGGTTGTGCTCGCCAGAAACTCGGGGCAGTGACCCCGGCAGCGGCCCCTCACTGCGGCTGCAGCGCCGAGCTGAGCTGTGGCTCACGGTAATACCCCATAGAGCCGGCGACCACTCCCAGGCGGTACTGCCGGTCCTCCATCAGCCAGGGGCGACGCCAGGTGGAAGGCTGAGTGGACGAATAAATGCGCAGCTCCCCGGGCAGGCTGGTGATGATCTCCTCACGCCAGTCTCCCAGGCAGTCCACTATCCCAAGCATCCGTCCCTCCAGTTCCATGATGGTATCGTCGGGATAATTGAAAAGGCGGCTGTTGACGACTACTTCCTTTTGCGGATCGTCGTCCCACCAGACTGCGTAGGGAGAAAGGGTGCCGAAGGACTCATCGGAGAGTTGCTCTCCACTGGCCGAGAAGAGAAAAGCCTGGCTGCCGTCCTGTTCCGCGCCGTAGGATTCGATACCCGGATGAGCGGCGTCAATATCGCCGATCATTCCCTTGGAATGAATGTGCCGAGTGGGGCCGTCGTAGAACCAGAGGATGCGCCCGTCGCGGGCCGAAGCCATGCTCAGGCCGTGGCTGGAGCGGCGGGGCTCAATCCCGAAGAAGACCTCCAGTCCGGGATGACTGGGATCGATATCAGCGACGTAGCAGGGGTCGGGGTGACCGAGGCCGGTTTCCCAGAGGACCTTCCCGTCATCATTCAGGGCCGTAGCGCCAAGGATCAACTCGTCGCGCCCATCCTTGTCCACGTCGGCCGTGATCAGGCCGTGAGTCCCGGGGCCTGGCAGGTCGTGAGGATTTTTGGCCTCCCGCTGCCATATGATGTTGAGATCGCGGTCGAGCGCGGCCGTTTTGATCAGGTCGTAGGTCCCGCGCTGCATGATCAGGGAGGGCGTCGATCCGTCCAGGTAGGCGACGGCCAGCATGTGGCGCTGCGAACGGTTGTAGTGGTCCCATCCCGCTCGTGAATGCCAAGGTACGCGGGCTATGACTTCTCCGCTTCGGCCGTCGATTTTGACCAGATACTCCGGGCCTTCTAGGACACGCCCGTCGATCTCTCGGGGATCGCCTTCGCCGGCCTTGGTGTAGACCTCGGCAAAGCCGTCCCCATCGATGTCGTAAACCACGTAAGGCGAGTACCAGGTCCCGCTTTCAATGGCCCAGCCCATGTCGTAGCGCCACAGCATCCTGCCGTCCATGCCGTTATAGGCTTCCAGCTGAAAAGGTTCGGGACTGCGCTTCCAGTAGCGCTGGCGGTGGTAAGGGTCGGTGTTGAAATCCGGCTGTTTGATCACATAGTCGAGGACGCCGTCTCCATTGAGGTCGCCGATTCCAACATTTCTGGCCGTATAGTTGCCATTGAGCGCAATCGAGACATAGGGCCTGTGCCAGTCAGTCGAAGTCACGTAGGCTGTATCCGGCGAAGCAACCTCCTGTCCCCCGGCCAGAGCATGGACGCGGTAGCGATAACTTCTCCCGGGCACTGCCGTGCTGTCCAGGAAGGTCGTGCTGCCGGTCAACGGCTCGGGTGTCAGCTTCACATAATCGGGAGCTCCGTACAGATCTCTGCGGTAAACGTAAAAGGCCACCTCCCCTAGATCTGAGACAAGCAGCCTCCATCCCACGGTGACTGAACTCTCTTCATTGGAGAGCGCCACAACACCTCGTCCGGCTTTGCCGGAGGATTGCTGGTGCGCGGCTGTCGAGAGCAGCGCCAGCGCGCAGACTGCCAGCCAAAACGCTGTGCGGAAATTTGCCAGTTTCATGGAGCGCAATTGTATCATTCGTGTGATCTGTGTTATTCGTTGGCCTAACAACTCGATCTCGCTATGAGATAATCGAGATTAATGCTTGAGAACTTATCGCTATCAGGCGGAGAACTGCCGGAAAATCCTTTGTCGCTGGCGACCCTCTCCATCTCTGATTTTGAAGTCACGCTCAATTTCAGGGATGGGGCGGCCATCTCCACTCGATTGATGTGGAGTTTTAAGGTGAGAGAGGCGGCAAAAATGGTCAGGCCTGGCGTCAGAAAGCATCATCGCCTGTACGACATATTTGAAGCCTTTATAACGGACGAGCTAAGTGACAGAGGCGTCGAGGAGATCCGCATCTTTGAGGACGCCACAGAACGCGCGCTCAAGATGGTCATTCGGGGACCAGAAAACGCGCACCTTTATTTCACTTTGTCACCTGCCCAAAATTTTGCGTCGCTTCCGGTTTAGGCTGAATCGGCGGTACTCCTGTGTTGCAGGGAAACGCTTTGGACGATCAGCCGGATGCGGGACTTCCAGACATAGAGCAATACTATGCCGACAGTCATGAGACCCAGCGACAGTCCCAGCCACAGCCCGGTCACGCCCCAGCCCATCTTGAAGCACAGCGCGTAGCCGACTGGAAGTCCCAGCAGCCAGTGCCCAAGCAGGTTCACCAGCATCGGACCCTTCGTGTCGCCCAGCCCGCGCAGAATACCTGTAGCGATCACTTGAAGTCCGTCAAAGAGCTGGAAAATAGCCGCCACGGCCAGGAGTGATACTCCCAGCCGGATCACCCTGACGTCGGAGGTGAAGAGGGACAGGATCGGGACTGGAATCAGCAGGAAAGCCGCTGTCGCCACGGACATAAACGCCAGGCCGAGCTTGATGGCCGCCCAGCCGGAGTGCTCCGCTTCTCTGGCGTTTCGAGCTCCCAGAGATTGGCCAACGCGGACGGCGCCGGCTGACGATACTCCATAGGGCACCATGAACGTGAAGGCTGCAACGCTGATGGCCACCTGGTGGGCCGCCAACGAGACGGGGTTCAGGAGCGCAGCAAAAGCGGCAGCCAGCGCGAATACGCCGACTTCGAGCGTGACCTGGCTGGCGGCGGGAAGACCCAGCCGCATCAGACGGGAAAGCTTATCCCTCTCGGGTACGAAAAATTTCCTCCAGATGGGGGCGCCCCTGCGCCGGCTGCGCAGCAGAATTGCAACCAGCAGGAAGCCGGCCATGTACACGCGGGAAAAGAACGTTGCCCAGCCGGCTCCCACCACACCCAGCTCCGAAAAACCGAGGTTTCCGAAAATCAGCAGCCAATTTACGAAGACGTTCAGCACATTGGCTGAGATCAGAGCCACCATGACCGGCTTGACCACCGAGACCGCCTGGAGGTAGCGGCGAAAACAGGCATAGAGCAGAAGCGGACACAGGCTCCAGATCAGCGTCCTCATATAGGGCACTGCCAGATGAATGACTTCAGGCGAGATGCCCCAGGCGCCAAATTGCGTGCTCATGCCCCAGACGATCAGTCCCAGCGGCGGAACCATCAGTAGAGCCAGGTAGATACCCTGATAGAGCCACCGTTCACAAGCCTCCAGGTCTCCGGCTCCGTAGGCCACGGAGACCAGCCTGTCCAGACCCAGAAGCACGCCCATTCCGAAAATGGCCGCCGCAAAGAACAGATGTGTGCTGACTCCCACCGCCCCGAGGGCTTCTGCGCCCAGCCGGCCCACCATGATCGTGTCCACCACGTGCATGGTGATCCAGCCCAGTTCCGCAATGACCACCGGTATGGCCAACTGCAGCATGGCGCGAAAATTATCGTGAAGACGCTGTTCTTTTTTCATTGGGGGAAAACAGTGTCGAAGGACAGGCATTCTATTATTTCCATGGTCCCGCTGGCAAACGGCGGCCCCTGGAGCGATTAGAGGATCTGCGTTACAATCTCCGGCATGAAGAACCTGCAAAGCAAAGTAATCATCCTTCTTTTTATAGCCTTTCTGATTCACCCGCTGGAGGCTCAGGGACTGCCTACTGCGGACCCGGGGCAGGTGGGGCTTTCTGATGAGCGACTGGACCGCATCTCAAAGCTCATACAGCAATACGTCGATGACGGAAAGGTCTCCGGCGTTGTGACGCTCGTGGCACGCGACGGCAAGGTCGCTTACTTCAAGAGCTTTGGAAAGCTGAGCCGCGAAAACGGCCGGGCCATGCCGGCGGACGCGATTTTCCGCATCGCTTCGATGTCGAAGGCGGTTACCACCGTCGCCGTGATGACGCTTGTCGAAGAGGGAAAGATTCAGTTAGGAGACCGGCTTTCCAGGTTTATCCCGGAATTCAAGGAAACGACCGTCGCCGTCCCAGAAGGTGAGGGCGATTCCAAACAGTACAAGGTCGTGCCCGCTCAAAGAGAGATCACGATCCGCGATCTGCTCACGCATACAGCCGGTATTTCCTACGGTTCCGGTCCCGCCGAAGAGCGGTACAAGTCCGCCAATCTGCAGGGCTGGTACTTCGCCGACCGTCAGGAGCCGATTGGAGAATCGATCAAGAGGCTGGCCAGACTTCCCTTCGATGCGCAGCCCGGCGAGAAATGGGTCTATGGATACAACACGGATATCCTCGGCTATGTGGTGGAACGCGTTTCCGGGATGACGCTGGCCGAGTTTTTCCGGCAGCGCATCTTCGAGCCGCTGAAGATGGTGGACACGCACTTCTACCTTCCTGCCCAAAAAGTGAGCCGTTTTACACCTGTGTATGCCGTTGAAGACGATGGGCTCCGCCTGGCTGAAGCGCCGGAGACCAGCGACTACGTCACCGGTCCTAGAAGGAGTTACTCCGGTGGCGCCGGTCTGCTCTCCACTACTACCGATTATGCTCGTTTTCTGCAGATGCTGCTCAACGGAGGAGAACTGGAGGGGGCGCGAATTCTGAGTCCAAAATCCGTTCAGCTCATGACCGTCAACCATGTGGGGGATAAATTTGGAAATCTCGGATTTGGCCTCGGATTTCGGGTGATCGAAGACCTAGGACGCGCCGGACAATACGGTTCGGCGGGCGCCTACGGATGGGGAGGCGCCTACTACACGAGCTTCTGGGTGGATCCCCAAGAACGTCTCATCTTCGTTTTCATGTCGCAGCTCCTGCCTTCGCGAGGCCTGGACCTGCGGGGCAAGTTTAATTCGCTGGTCTACCAGTCGATCCTGGATTCGTACGTTCGGTAGAGGCCAGATCGCCGAATTCATCCAGCAGATCGTACTTGTCGAGCCATGTTGTGTAGAGGATGCCAATAGCCCCTGGCGTATCATCCAGGGCCTCCAGCCACCCTTTGACGTTTTCCAGATCATCGGCGTCATAGTAGGCGCCCGCTACCGTCTGATGGCCCAGACTGGAGAAGTGAGCCAGGCTGGGCACCCGCCTGTTGAAGTACCAGCAGATGATTCGCAAATCTTTGGGTATGTAGTTCCAGGACCCGGCGTAATTACCCTGGGCCAGGTAGTAGTACTCCCGTTCCGGGTTGGCATTGTGATTGGGGTCCAGCATGTCCGACCACACAAAGATCTCAGCCTCCGGGTTGACCTGCTTGATCATCTCGTATTGACGCGTGATGCTGTCCCCCAGGATCTGGGCCAGACTCAGGCCGCGGCTCTTGCAGGCCACGCAGGAGCCGCCCGTGCGCACCTCATCCATGTTCAGCATGTACTTCGCCGGGGCCAGATGCTGGTGCACGAGCTTCACCTGAGTTTCCCAGACCTCATAAAGCTTCGGCTCAGACATGCAGATGGGAGTCTGGCCGTTGTAGATGTTGGTGCCGTGATAATAGCCCACGCGCAGCCGCTCTCCTTCCTTAATTCGGCTTCCAGGCAGGATCTGAATCGAGGGGCCCTCGTGATCGTAGCGGAAGTTCAGATCGGGGTCAGCGATTGGAGCATAATCACGCCCCTCTTCGTAAAGGACATCGCTCTGATCGCTCTTCACGCTGACGGGCGTGCCAGGCCGGCGCAGGAGATTGACCAGGCCGACTTCCTCGAGTTCGAGATCGTCCACCCAGAGCCGGCCGCTGATTCCCCCGCGCACTCTGGGAATGATCTTTACCGACTCGTATTCCCAGGAGTTAAATCCCACGGCAACCTGACTCCACTCGTCGTCTGACGAAAGCCGCGGATTTTGATATTGAAGGCGGCGCTCCTCCTCGCCTCCCAGCACCTCGAGCACAAAGTTTCCGGAGCCGAACGGGTCGGAAGCTCCCAGATTTTCGGTTTTGACCCGGCAGGTCAGGCGGTACTGCCGGAAGGGATGAACTTGGACTGTCTGGCTGAACTGGGCATGGCCCCTTTCAATTCTCTCCAGGTTTTCAAAGCGCACGGATCGGGTTCCCTGATGCGCCACCTTCTCGTCCAGAACGATGGAGGATGTGGACTCTGCGGGCACTTCAAATCCAGGCGGCTGGGTTTGGCCGGCCTGCTCGAAGCTGCTGTTGGCGATGGAGACGGCCGGCTCAGGCTTGAGTGTCGCCCGGCCGTCCCGGACCTCAAACAGGGCTTCTTTCACCTCCAGCCCGGCCGCCAGGTTCTTATCGTGCGCCAGGACCGCTCCGCCGTAGCCGGATGACATGAAGGAGGGGATGATTTCCAGATCTCGCTCCTCACAAAGGGCGCGTACTTTCTTCAGCCGATCAAAATACTCGGGCGGCTTCAGGTCCAGTGAATCCAGTCCGGCGGAGAGCGCAATTCCAGTCAGCCCGTGCTTGGCCGCCACATCGGCGATAGCCCGAATTCTCTCGATATCAGAATCCTCTCGCAGATTCGAGCGCACCCTCACCCAACGGTTCGGATACACTTTAGCCGCCGCCACCGCGGCAGCAATTCCCATAACTGCCACGGCAAAGAGCGCCGCCAAGCAAAAAAATCGTCTCATTTAAACCTCCCTCAGCATTGAAATCTGTGTGAAATCCGTGGCGCCAAAGAACCAGGCCTACGGGTGGGCGCGGGCGACATCGAGTTGCGCCTCACGGATGGCCAGGCGCTGCGCCCGGGGATTCAGCTCAAGCGCTTTAGCCAACTCCTGATTGGCTTCCCCCTCCCGACCTCTCTCCTGCAGCACCAGCGAAAGCAGATAATGCCCGATAACCTGCTTCCGGCCTCGGTATTCGAAACTACCGGAAATATACTTCCGGCCCATTGCCTCGACTTCCTCCAGAAGCTGCCGGTAAGCCTGCTGGTTACCCAGGGCTTTCTGCGCCAGCGCCCGAAAATACGTCCCGATGTGCGCGTTCTTGTACTTCTCATCAAGGATGGGCTGCAAATGCTCCCGTGCTTCATCTGGGTTTCCCATTGCCTGGTAGACCTGAGCCAGCTTCCAATTCACGTGGGCGCGAAAATCGGGGGTGCGCGCCGCCACTTCCAGGTTTTTGGGATACTCTCCCGCCTGCCGGTAGTAGTTCAGGGCGTTCCCGTAATCCTGCTTGTGCGCTGCCAGATCACCCAGAGCCTGATTGACCTGCACCCAGGCCAGGTGGATGTCGTACTTGCCCTCCCAGGTGTGAAAGTGAGTGTTCTTGAGGGCCTGATAAGCCTTCTTTAAATTTTGCTCGCCTCCCACTTCCAGACGAAGGTCGGCCAGGCGCGCGACGAGGTCGCCCCGGGACTCCATGGCTGAGTTGTGGGCCAGCAGGAAATCCAGCCTTTGCTCTGACGGGATCTGGAGTTTTTCCGCAATCTGGTCCATCTCCAGCAGCGCCCGGGCGTCCTGCGGATCCAGTCTCAAAACCTTTTGGTAAGCGGCATAAGCGGCCCTGGGGTTGTGATTCAATTCGTTTTCCGCGTAGCCGACGTTTCTCCAGGCCAGGGAGAGGTTGTCCTGAGACTGAACGGCCCTCTTCCATTGCTCCAGCCCCGTTTCGCGCTGTCCCATGGCGTAGAGCAGGTTACCCAGGAAGAGGCGCGCATGAGCGTCCTCGGGGTTTCGGGCGAGGGCTGCTTCCAGGGCGGCTATTTCTTCCAGTCGATGGGGGTTGACGTAGCGGGCGGTTCCGGCGGCGCCGGCGGCATAGAAGGCAGCGATCCCGCTCCCTGACGGTCGCGGCCCGGAACGGGACGGCGATAGTGGCCCACCCTGAAGCTGCCGGTAATGACCGCGGAGGTAATTCACCATTGGATAGGCGGCGGGATTGGGGTCTGGGCCGGCGAAGTGCGCCAGGACGGCATCCGCCTCTTCGTAAAACCCGGTTGAGGCGTAGGCGCTGGAAAGCTCGAGGTAATTCTGGACTGCGTCGCGCAGGATCGAACGCCAGGTCTCCTTCCATGGTTCGTAAGTTTTTCCAAGGGCTTTCAAAGCGGCCAGTTTTTCATAGCCTCCCATGAAGTGCATGGGATCCTCAACCAGGGCTTCTTCCGCCGCCGTCAGCGCCTCCTGATGCCTGCCCATCCGGCGGTAAGCAGCCGCCCTCAAGGCGGGGATATCGGCGAATTGGCTGTTTTGCGTCTCCGCCTGCTCCAGCCGAGCCAGCGCCGCCGCATACCGGCCTCTCCTCAGGTCGATTCTGGCCAGATTCAGATAGGCCGGCGAAAAATAATCGTAGCCGTAAGTGGCCCGATAGAACTGATCGTAGGCCTCCTCAAAATGGCCCAGTCCTGAGAAAGCAAGGCCTTTTCCATAATAGATGCGCGAGTTGTCGGCGTCTCTTTTGAGCGCCCTCTCCAGATGATCGAGGGCTGCCTTCCAGCGGCCCTGATTAAGAGCTAGAAAGCCCATTTCAACGTTGACACGGGAATTTCCAGGGTCGCGCTCCAGGGCCTCCTGAAAATAGATCATTGCATCTTCGGAACGCTCAAAGCGCGTGAGCCATTCTCCGGCATGGTAAAGCTCATCCTGGTTCAGATCTTTCGGATCTTCCGGTTCTTTGAAGCCTTCAGGCAACTCGACCTCAGCCGGGGGCTCCTGCTGCAGGTCGATCAGTAAATTACCCTCCGAGTTATAGACAGCCAGATGTAAATCGTAAACTGTCACCTTCTCTCCTGCGGGCACTTCGAGCGTGAAAGGTTCATCGGGAGAAAGGTCGGCGATGCTGTCGTCCAGAGTGGCGCCGTCCCGGGTATTCTTCAGGACAATGCGCGAGCCGGCCGCAACGCTGGTGGAATACACACCGGCAAAGGCGCGGCCATCTGTAAGGTCAGTATTCAGGGCGAAGTCCTTTGTAGCACTGTGGAATCCCCGCGTTTCGCGCACTGGGTACCAGTAATCGTGTGCGGTTTTGACTTCGTTAGGCCACATCCAGTGGTAGTCGGGCTGGTTGTCGCTCCAGGCGCCCGCCTGCGGCTCAAAGTAAGGGCCGCCGCCTTCGCTGAGAATGTCCTCCCAGATGCGGCCCGAGGGTCCCGATCCCCAGGTCCACAGTTTCTTGCCCGGCATGATGTGATGGTCGGCTACATGGACGGTCCCGCCCTGGACCTTATGATCGTAGGTTCCAAACCAGTCCGAGTCGTTGTTAAAGGCGAAGTAACTGCTGGCATTGGGAGAGTTCGTCCACCAGGTGAGGTCCACTCCTTCGTGAACGGGCCAATTCCAGAATTGGTCTTTGCCGTGACCGGTGACCATGTCTCCGGGAAACTGGGCCTGGGCCCATTCATTGGCGTGAGTGGCGGCGGTGGCCCAAAACTGAAAAGGGTGCTTCAGGCTGGTTGGGTTGATCAGGACGTAATCACAGCGCACATAGCTGCGTCCCGGGAAAAGAGTCATGCCCACCAGCCAGCGCATGCGATAGATGGGCTCGGTTTCCCCCACCCAGACCGTGGCGCTTCCATCCGCGTGCTCGATCACACGGTAGTCCACCGGCATGAAGCCCGAGGGGCGGTGTCCGTGGGGAAAGTTCCACTCGATCCCGCCGGAGATCCAGGCGCCGCTCATGCTGATGAGACCCGGCTTGATCGTGGGCTGCCAGTAGAGCCAGACGTAATCGTTGGTCTTGTCCAGTGCGCCGTGGAGTCTGCCGCCAATCTCAGGCAGGATGAGCAGCTTGACGTACTCATTTTCCAGATAGACGCCCGTGTAGGTCTTATCGACTTTGTTGTCGGTGAGAATCTCGTTCAGCGTGTGGGGGTAGATGTCGTGCTTGGGGTCGGAAAAGACCGAATGCACCTGGGGAGGTCCAATTTCCCAGGTCGGGATGGTGACTTGCTCGACTCGGGCGGATACCTTTTCAGCCCGGACCGGCGCCGCGAAAAACGCGAACATCAGCGCCAAAAATGCCATTCGGCTGAGTCTTCTCATTCGGAG
>JBOGJG010000012.1:0-1241 GCA_050747825.1 Acidobacteriota bacterium
AGCAGCCTGTCGGACTTTCGCCCGTAAGTCCTTTATTTTCAACAATGGTACTTTTTGGTGCCCGAAAATCGGCGTTGAAAACAAAGGACTTACGGCTCACATTGTGCGAAGTCCGACAGGCTGCTAGAGATGCCTGACCCCGGAGAAAGTCGCATCAGCGCCCGCCGTTGCCCACGGCCTCAAAGACGTCCTGGGATCCGCCGCCCCACGTCGGCGCTCAGCGGCGACGCGAAGCGTTATCCGCTCCATCGGCTTGTTGGGCGACCCATTTCCGGTTGTGCTTAATCCAGTTTTCCGTCTTCAAGCCGGTCACGCACGCGAAATGTTTGGTGTTGTTGGTTACCAGCGTCATTCGGACGGCTAGCGCGTGCGCGGCGATCAATGTGTCGAACTCGCCAATTGGCGTTCCCTGATCCGCCAAGGCCGTGGCCACGGACCCAAAGCGATCGGCGACGGCCTGGTCGAAAGGCAGGACTCTGACGGCCGCAATGAACGTGTCAATGAGGCCCCACAGCTTCCGGGAGCGTCTCCGCTCAGCGCCGTACCGTAGCTCGGCAAGAGTGATCGAGCTGAGATGAATCTCAGACGGACGATGGCTGAGCAAATGAGTGGCGACTTGACCTTGCCCCCGCAAGGCGTAGCTCACTGTATCGGTGTCGAGCATAAACCCAGGCATCATGCGAAGGGATCACCCGTGTCCGCCAACCGCCGTTGCTTGGGACGCGGAATGTCATCGGGCCATGCTCCGAGGCAGGAACGAAATTCATTGGACCACTCGTCGACTGGCTCGAGAATGACGCACCGGCCTTGACGACGCACCATAACTTCGGGCTCATCGAACCGGCACTCCTTGGGGAGACGGACTGCCTGGCTCCCACCGTTCTGAAAAAGTTTGGCGCGCGTTTTCTTCATGGCCATAATATATACTCACGTATATACTTTGTCAAATCGATGCTCGCCACTCGACTCCGCAATCTTGTCCGTCGAACGATCAAGCTCACCTGCCGGGGCCGCTGCAAGAGCTTAATGCCGCGCGAAACCAGTCATGCGGCCCCGGTCAGGTGCAGCGCCTGGTTCGGCGGCTGAACCTGCTCGATGATTTTGCCACACCACAATATCTCCGCGAAGACCCGCCAACTCGCCTCGGACGCTGGCTGATGGCTGGCTATTTCTTCGTCCCGGGGGACAGATTGTAGGCAACGGCGGCACGAATCAGGGCCTTCAAGGCGGATGCATCAATG
>JBOGJG010000013.1:0-5251 GCA_050747825.1 Acidobacteriota bacterium
CGTCGGCCCGAGAGGCGCTGCAAGCCTGCTGGAAAAATATGGAAGTCTAGAAGCTGCGCTTACAGCCGGAAGGTTTCCAGCCATGGCAGAGGCGTTGCGGCTCTATAGATCGATTGCGACCATGGACCGGAAGGCGCCTATTCCAAGTCTCCGCAGCCAGAAGCCGACATGGCGACAAGCTGCCGCTCTGGCGCGTGAATGGGACTTGAATCAACTCGCCCACAGGCTCGAAGCTCTCGAGTGAGCGGCGGGAGCGCCTAGCGATTGGTTGGTCTTTGCTACTCCGCTACCAGAATCTCATTTAAGCAGTCTTCGACGCTCGTCGGGTTGATGCCAAGATGCGTGAGATCCGGTCTTGCCGCGACGTTATCGACCTCCATGAGTTCTACTTGATTGACGGCGAGGCCATCCCATGGGCTGCGCTCTGCCGCGGCAGCGAGCACTTTCCACGCGCTGAAGGGGAAAGGAATAAGAACACGGCGAACCGACAGTGCCGCAGCTATCTCTTCGACCAGCGTCCGGTAGGTATAGATGCGCGGTCCGCCCGTTTCGTATACTTGCGCCACATGATCACTATCACCAAGCAGGCGGGTAATGGCGCCCGCGACATCTTCTACAAAAACGGGCTGCAACCGAGTTTTACCGCGGCCGAACAGAGGAAAGACGGGCAGCCGCCTCACGAGTTGTACGAGTGTTGTCAGGAACGCATCGTCCGGTCCAAACATCACCGCAGGCCGAATCACCGTGGCTCCATTGAATGCCTCACGCACAGCGACTTCGCCTTCTCCTCTGGCACGAATATAGCGGGAATCGGAATTGGGATCGGCGCCAATCCCGGAAATTTGGACGAGACGCCGGACCTCGGCTTCTCGGCAAAGTCGGGCGAGGCGTGCAGCGGATTCCACGTGCACCGCGTGGAAGGTTATGGAGCCGTGCTCTACGTAAAGGCTGACAGCATTCACGACGCCGTCAGCGTCCTCAACTACAGCCGGAATTGTTTTTTCATCGACAATGTCTGCACGACAAGACTCTAGATGCGCGTGCGTTAAGTCGAATATCTGCTTCGCCCGATCCGGATGCCGAGAGATGGCACGAACGCGAAATCCATCCTGAAGCAAATGCTCCACAATCCGGCGCCCGAGAAATCCCGTTCCGCCGAATACGGCGACGAGTCTCGGTTTGCCATTTCTCGTTGTTCCGGCTTCTTCGATTTCCATACCCTCTCAGAAGCGTTCTCGGCCGAGGCCTATCCAAGCGGAAACCCTAATGCTCATCACGCGTTCGACCCCTGACGCACGGAACTTTCGACGTACGTAGCAGGTTCAGGCCGCTGTGGCCGGCATGAAAATGTGCAGAATCTTCTGTGGACGGACCAAGCCCTTTGAGACGAACTGCAAAGGAGAGTGACATGAAGAATGCAAGCACTGAGCTTGCAACCATTGGTGTGATCGCGCTGTTTGCCCTCGCTGCGGCCGTGCCTGCGTCCGCAGACCCCGGGCGCTATCATTGGCGGCATTATTCGTATGATCATAGGCGCGATCAATCACACGATTATTTGCGCCACCACCGTAACCGGCCCAAGATAGTCTTCGGCATTCGACCTGATCGCCACTTTGGCCTCCGACGTGATCGCTACTTCGGCGTCGGACCTGGTTCCTATGAATGCTACGGTTATGACTGCAACTGGTAAGGCAGTCGGGGGCGGAGCTACTTGCGCGGGCCAAGCGCCTACCGCCAGTTTTAGGCTTTGCGAGAAGATTGCACTCGACGCCCGACTGCGTCAGCGTGGCCTGCGCCCAAACTCGCTTATCTGAAACCTGCGCGCAGACTGGGCATCAGCCTTGGGTTCCTTTTCGTTAGTCTCGCGTTCTATAACGTGGGAACAGCTCAATGCGTCTTACCGCGAGGAGGCCAATGGATGAATCAGGTTAGTGTCCTTATGGTTAGGTGCCCTAACACGGGACGCGAACTCTCGACAGGCATCGAAATGGATGCCGCGACATTCGACCAACTGCCCGATATTCGTTCGCACTTGAAGTGTCCAGCCTGCGGCCTCGATCACCTTTGGTCGGTACGCGAAGCTTGGCACGGCAACCCAGCGCCCTCCGCGCCACCGCTCCCGTGGTTGCTTATCAACAATCGAAGTATAGCGAACGATTAAGGAAGCGGACAATCCATGTTCCAACTCCAACTGACGCGAGCTCGCCAGATTTGGAGTGAAGTCCTGGTGAGATGACCGGGTAGCCCTGTCCCCAACTGAGACGGGCGCGCAGACAGGGGCGCCGACAGAGCTTAGTTGGCGGCGGTTTGCCAGTCGCAAAGCGTCAGACCGTGAACGATAAGCCGGTCGATTTTAGCTTGCGGGACAGTGGTCCAGATGGTCTGGATCGGAGGATGACGCGGACCGGCCTTACCATTGACGCCATAATCCTTCCCGGCCACGTTGATGATAACGCCGCCGTCGCCCTCGCAGCGCAACTCAAGTTGCGACCGCTCAATGGAAGGCGAGCCAAGAACAAGGGCGGCGGCAATAGTCCAGAGGATGGCGCCGCTCACCAGCAGCGTAATGGCCCCGATGATCAATCTCATGCTTACGCCCAACACTGAGGGCTTAAGACTCGCGTTGACTTCCTTACAAATCCATTAATGAGCGAAATAGATAGTCCATCCAGGCTGAGCCGCTTTGAGGTCATGAGCTGACGTTTGCCGTTGAATTCAGATCGTCGGCGTCGTGCCACTAACGGACATCGCGGATAAGGAACGCGCACGCGGGGAGTGCACGATGCGGTTCGACTGTCCGCGCTTCGCCGCGCAGATAAAATCACACCGACTAAAAAGACCCGGAAGGTCCAGTCCCCGGGCCTTGCGATATTCCAATTTCTGCCTTGCGTGTCATCCGGACGCATTTGCGGCGCTCGCGAACGTCGAAGACCTGCCGCATCTTCGACAAAGGGGCCAGCCTCGCGCCAGACTTTTCCTTTGCCGATAGAGGGCCTAAGATGGGCGGCGACCGTGTAAGGTAAGCATATGTCGCAAAATCAAATAATCGCTGTTGTTGCCGCGCTCGTCATCCTTATTGCCATTATTGGTTGGGCTGTCATGCGCAGAGGTGGTGAGCAAGCGACTTCGCAGCCGCCACCGCCAGCACCTCCGCAACAGCAGACGCCTCCGCAGCCGCAGCAACCCTAGCTGAGTGGCATGACTGCCAAAGTCAGCCTGAGCGTTGAAGTGCAGGGAGACGACATCGTCGTAACCCTACCCGGCACGAGCTACGTGGTGACGCACTACAGGGCAACGGCCTTCCCTCAGCAACTTCTCACCAAATCCCACTCAGGCCGAGAGGATAAGGGTGCCCCGATGACACAAGCCGAGTTTCATGCCCGCGCCTGGAAGGCCGCCAACGCGACGGCGCGCGAGCTGGGGTGGATCGTGTGGGGCGTGAATGAGTGAGAGGACGGATACGAAGCTCCGCGAGACTAAGTTCTTTTGAGGACAGATTGGCTTATTGGGAGAAAATCCAATGCAACCACTGCCGCCCCAGCTTGAACTACCCGAAGGGGATCGCTTCACGCTGCCTACCGTCTCAGCAGTTCGAGAACTGGTGCCTCCTGGGGAACAATTGCCGGCTCACATGGTCCTAATGATGATATGCGGGAAAGAACTCTGGGTCCCTCTGGATAGAGAGATAGCGCGGCAGATGGCGAACATTCTTGCTCCTTTCCGTGAATGATTCAGGGAGCGTTTCAAACTTCCGTTTCGGAGGGTGAGCCAGACAGGCCATCTAGAGCCCCTGTATGTCGCAGATGTGCCAGAAGCGAACTCTGGCGACCCGCTACCAGCCGTTAAGAGTTTACAGCCCGAGTTGCCACACTGCCGGTGAGATATGAGGCTGGGACGGCCGGCCCCGCCTTGACAAAGACGAGCGAAAGATTGTTCGCAGGCATCTCAACAAGCTTGAGTAGCTTAAGCCTGTGGGGTGCGGCCGCGCCGACGAGGTCGTCTACGTCGCGAACGCCCCAGCGCAGGTCTCGCCTCTTTAGGTCTGCGTCGAAAGCGGCATTGGACGCCGCCGTGTGTATCCCGCCCAGCATGAAGGGACCGTAGAAGACAAGGACCCCGTCCGGCCTCAAGAGGCGCCCGGCACCGGCAAGGAGCCCGAGCGCTGCCTCCCAAGGCGCGATGTGGACCATATTCAAGGAGATCATCGCGTCAAATGGTGCGTCGTCCTCCACACCCCATACCCCTTCGCGCACGTCGATGGCAACCGGCGCACGCACATTGGGGAGCCCTTCGATGACACTCCACGCCTTGATGCTGGCGCGCGAGGCCGCGTCTGGATCGCTCGGCAGCCAGAAGAGCCCGGGCAGCGCCTTCGCGAAGCAGATGACGTGCTCCCCGGTACCGGATCCAATTTCGAGGACGATGCCCTTCTTCGGCAGAACGCGAGTCAGCACCTCTCGGATTGGCCCACAATTGCGCGCGGCTGATGGGGAGAACTGTCGCGCGTCGCCGACGCGGCTGCGAACCTCGACCGCGTCAGGGCCATCCCTAGGCATCGTCGGCACCTGGGGTCCAGACGAATACTTCATCCCCATCCTGGTCCAAAATCCTCAAGCCATCGGGCTTCTGCGGCATGTTCAATGTCTCGAAGAGCGATTTGGCTTTCACTTTCACCGCCTCCAGATCGGTACCGATTTGCGTAATCCGATCCAGCGTAGCGTGCGCGTCGTCCCCTTCGCGACAACGGAAAAACTCAATGGTGAATAGAATGACCCAAATCTCCAGGACCGGGACTTTTCGATCCGCTTTCAGCCAAGCACATAGGAGTTGCGGGCACGATGCGAAGGGCGCGTCAACAGCGCGGTCCGTTGTTGGCACCTACCGGACAACCCGATGAGGCACCTCCAAGGCAGCAACTGACCCAGTAAAGGGCTTGCCAACGCGGTACCGAAGTTATCGAGCACAGGATCGGCTAGCCGCCATACGCCATGGGACGCTGCGCCTTAACCGGCTTTCTGCCTCCCCTAATAGGGGCTGCTGAGCCCTGCACCCCGCAGCCAAGTTCGAACATTAAATTGTTGGAGGCCCTCAACCAAGTTTCCCGACATGCGTTGCAAGCTACACAACGTATGGAGGAGATCATGTGTGACTATTCACTGGAAACGTATCGCAGCCGACCGGCGCAACTCGGCGAGAGATATGAGACACATCAGTTCCAGAGCCGCAGCATCGGCTTCATTGCCCCCGGCGA
>JBOGJG010000014.1:0-7448 GCA_050747825.1 Acidobacteriota bacterium
AGAGCGCGTCGCCGGCGCCGGCAAGCCCTCGCGGACCGCAGGCGACCGGAATCTCCCGGTAGGAGCAAAATTTACCGCCTTCAACCGGCAGATGATCCAGGTCGTAATCGAGATAGTTGGCCACGAACAGGTCGAGATCGCCGTCCTTGTCATAATCGGCGGCGGCTGCCGCCGAGGACCAACGGGCATCCGCGACACCAGCTTGGCCCCCCTCTTCTGTAAACGTGCCGTCTCCCTGGTTTCGGTAGAGAAGATTGGGACCATAGTTGGCGACGTAGAGATCGTCAAAACCATCGTTGTCAAAATCGGCCACCAGCACTCCCTTGCCCCAGAAGTTCCCCTCCACACCGGCTTTCTGCGTCACGTCGGTAAATGTCCCGTCCTGGTTGTTCCGGTAGAGGGCATTTCGAACCTTTCTCATCCCTGTGCGGTAGTCTTCGATCGTCCCACCATTGACGATGTAAAGATCCATCCAGCCGTCCTTGTTATAGTCGATGACACCCAGACCGCCTCCTACCGATTCCACCAGGAAGTGCTTTTCGGGGCCTCCGCTCACCACCACCTGGCGGAGACCGGCTTCGGCCGCTCTGTCCGTAAAAACGGGGACATTGCCCAGGCTGCCCAAGAACAGAAGCAGACTTGAAAGAAAGGTTGTCTTCACCGCGGGTCCCGGGAATGTTCGGATTGGAAGCGGATCGCGCCGTCGGCCTCACGTTCGGCCGAATTGGCCCGGGCTGCGCGCTCGAACATCCGCTGTGCTTCCTGCTGCCGGCCGCCGGCCGCGAGTAAGCGACCCAGCGAGTAGAGAGCCTTGGCGTTGGAAGGATCCAACTGCAGCGCTTTTCGAAAAGCCTGCTCCGCTTTTTGAGTCTCACCCAGGTGAGTGAGCGAACGGCCCAACTCGTAGACCGCCAGAGTGTGCTCCGGCATCTTCTCGACTGCAAGTGCCAGGTCGGCGGCGGCTTCCCGCCAGCGGGCCTTGAACTGCAGGCACAAGCCGCGCAAGTAGTAGGAGGGTGGATAAGCCGGGTTGCTTCGAATTTCCTGGGTTAATGCCTCCATAGCCGCGTCGAATTCTCCCAGACCGTGCAGGACCATGCCCCGGTGAAACTGTACGAGCGGAGTGCTGGGATCGATCTCCAGCAGGCGGTCAAGAACTTCTCCGGCCTCTACGCTCCGATTCAAATTGTGAAGCGCTCTTCCCAGGTTGAGAAGGCCCTCGGCATTGCGCTCATCCAGTTTTAAGGCTTGGCGCAGATCGGCCTCTGCTTCTTCATTTTGATTCCGGTCGAGCCGGGCTAAACCGCGGGCCAGGAAGGCTTGAAGCAATCCGTTTCTTAAGGAGGTATTCTCGGGCCAGCGCTTCAGGCCTTCCGAGAAGGTAGTGACTGCATGATCCAGATTTCCCTTTCGCCCGGCGTGATTGCCGACGGTCAAGTAGAAGCGGGGCTCCTCAGGGAAGCGCTCCAGACCTTTCTCGGCAATTTCGATTAAGGCCTCATCCTTCTGCTGTTGCTGGTAAAGAGCGGCCAATTGGAGGTAGGGGGTCAGCCAGTCCGGCCGCAGGCTGAGGCACTGCTTGAGTGAAACCTCGGCTTCGGCCATATTCTTCTCCGCCAGCGCACGGGCGCCGTCCTGGCAGGGGTCCTGGGCGTGAGGCCGGCCGTGAAGTGCGGCGCTTAAGGACAAGAAGATCAGCCATGACAGCAAGTTGAAATGGAGACGAAACATTGATAATCGCAGCCTATATTATCAGTTTTCGGCCGGGCCGCTCTCTCACGGTCGCGGCTCGGTCAGCAGCGGCCACCTGAAGATGAGGCGCGCACAGGACATAGAGGCGCAGCCGGCGGCTCAGCTTCCAGTCTTGTTCCAGTCGCGTGTGCTGAAGGATGCAGGGCAGGTGCGCAGCGGCGATGGGCCTGGCCTTCCAAAGGCTTCTTTTCGACCGCGAAACTTAGCCATTTAGCTCTTTCATTGGCTATTCGGGGGGCGGCGGGGCAAAGGCTGTCGCATCCTCGTTCCCTCAGGAGGCCAGCAGGTCCTTGAGAGACTGCTCATAAAAATACTTATGGTCGAGATAGCGGGACCAGACCCGCTCGCGAAAATCATAGAAGGCGTTGGAATCACGGGAGAAAAGGAGCTCACCCGAGGAGAGGGCGTATTGAAAACCGAGACTGGCTCTATTCAGAATTTTTACATCTACCGGCAAACCAAGCCGGTCTTCTAACTCCAGAGAATATCCACATTCTTTCTCAAAAACAGATTCCTCGCTAAGCCGGCTGTCCAGATAAATTCCGATATCGATGTCCCGAAAAGCAAGTCCTTCCTGAAAAGAGCCATGGACTATCGCGAAAAGTATTTCCTCCTTTTCCCGCAGCGTTTGAGAGATCTTTCCTCGAATGCTCTGTCTTTGAGCCTCATCCATTGTATGTCGAGCCAGTCTCATCACTTACTTCCTTTCAGGATAAGGTCTTCGACGGATTGAATGTAGGCATCAAAGTCCCCCAAGCTGTTCTGAAGAATCCTATAAACTTCCGTGTCATCGACTTTCCAATACCCATGAACGATCAGATTGTGGAATCGAGTCATCTGTTTGAGTTTATTGCAAAGTGGCTCAAGAATGACTCCCTGCTCCTTAAGCAACTGAAAACATTCCGCAAAGGTGGTCGGCGCTTTTCTCGCCCTACGAGAGACGAGATGATCGCAAATCCCGATACATGCTTCAATTGACAGCAGCAGCCGGTTCGAAGGCAGCAAATCGCTCAAAGATGAACTCCAGGATGGACCAGACGTTGCTCGAGCCGAGCAGGCTCTCCTGGACGCGTATTCTTCGGCCGTCGTGGGGGTTGCGGAGAAAGTAAGTCCCTCGGTGGTCAGCATCGACATTGACAATATTGGAAAGGGCTCGGGATTTGTTTTCACGCCTGATGGCTTTATTCTAACCAACAATCACGTGGTCAGCCGGGCCGGCCGGATCACTGTTTCACTGACGGATGGTCGAGAGTTCCCGGCCCAATTAAGCACTCCCTGGGGTTCAGATACGACGTGCTGGTCAACCTCAGGGGTTCACACTCAACAGACCCTCGACTCGACTCGGTCGTAAAGAACCAAGGAACCCAAGAACTTGCGATAATCGATTGACCAGCCACGACTTTTGTATAATGATTCTAGGATCCAATGAGTTGCTTGAAAGGTCGAAGGAATCGCTGCTCACTCGTCCGCGGGCTGGGAGCACTCCTGGTGGCAATGCTCTTTGGCGGGGTGACGGTACTTGCTTTTTTTTCGCTGAACGCCAACCTCAGTGAACAGATCGATTACGCCCGCCAGGTGCAGCCGATCCTGCACCGCAAGTGCATTTCCTGCCACAACCAGGATTTGAAACAGGCAGGATTGTCTCTGCTGACCCGTGCGGCGCTGCTGGAGGGCGGTCAGAGCGGTCCCGCCGTCATTCCCGGCTCCAGCCAGGAGAGCCTGCTCATCCAGCGCATTACCGGGGCCAAGATGCCGAGAATGCCCACGGGCGGAGAGCCGCTGAGCGGCCAGGAGATCGCCATCCTGAGTGCCTGGATCGATCAGGGAGCCAAATGGAATCCGGAAGCCGCGCCCGCGGATCAGCCTCCTTCCATCGAGCCCCGGCGGCCTCCTCTCCCGGAAACGACCGCGGCTGCTTTTGAGAATCCCGTTGATGCGCTGGTGGCAGCTTACTTCCGCAAGCGCGGCGAATCCTTTCCTGCTCCCGTCTCGGATGCGCTTTTTGTCCGCCGGGTCTACCTGGACTTGTGGGGCCTGCTGCCGACGCCTCAGCAGATGAGCGCTTTCCTGCGAGATAGCAGCCCCGACAAGCGGGAACAGCTCATCGATCGGCTGCTCGCTCATGATCAGAACTACAGCCAGCACTGGATCAGTTACTGGAACGACTTGCTGCGCAATGATGAAGGGGTAATTTATCACGGGACCAGAGAATCGATTTCCAGGTGGCTCCTGGAAGCTCTGGAAGACAATCTTCCTTACGATCAATTTGTCTCCGCCCTGCTCAATCCAGTGCGTGAAGGCGATCCTCGCGGTTTCCTGCTCGGCGTCAACTGGCGGGGAACAGTCAACGCGAGCCAGACGCCAGCCATGCAGGCGGCTCAAAACAGCGCCCAGGTGTTTCTGGGCGTGAACCTCAAGTGCGCCTCCTGCCACGATAGCTTTGTGAATCGCTGGAAGCTGAAAGACAGCTACGGAATGGCCTCGCTGTTCTCGGAAGAGCCATTGGAGCTGGTCCGTTGCGACAAGAACCTGGGAGTGCCCGCCGGACCGAAGTTCCTTTTCACTGAGCTGGGTGATATCGAAGCCGGTCTGACCGCCGCCCAACGCCGCGCTGAGGCGGCTCGACTCTTCACGACGCCGGCAAACGGACGGTTTGCCCGTACCCTGGTCCACCGAATCTGGAAAAGACTGTTCGGCGGGGGATTGGTGGAGCCTGTGGATGAGATGGAGAACGCCCCCTGGGACGCCGATTTGCTCGATTGGCTCGCCTGTGATTTTGTCGACCACGGCTACGATATGAAATTTCTGCTGCGGCGAATAATGACCTCTCGAGCCTACCAGCTTCCGGCCGTGCCGCCCGCTACCGGAGAAGAGGCAGACAACGTTTTTCGGGGACCCTTGCTGCGGCGACTGACCGCCGAGCAGTTTGTAGATGGAGTATCCTCGGTGACCGGGGAATGGCGGGTGTTGAGTTCCAGCCAGGCTGAGCCTGGGACCTACAGCCGCGATTGGAGGCTGAAATCCACGGCTCTGACCCGGGCGCTGGGACGGCCCATTAGAGATCAGGTATTTACAGAGAGAAATAACCAGCCGACGACCTTGCAGGCGCTGGAGCTGGTGAATGGGGAAGAACTGGCCTACCTGATCCAGCGGGGAGCCAAACGACTGCTCAATGAGCTGAGACCGCCGCCGGCCAACCTGTTCGACAGCGGCGCGATTCGATCGGGGGCGACGTCTGTGGACATCGACATCTCAGGAGCCAAAGAGCTGTGGCTCCTGATCGAAGATGCGGGCTCCTATGACCCGACCCGCGTGGTTGCAGGCTGGGCCGAGGCCGAGCTGTCCGGCCCGCAGGGAAAAACCCGCCTGGCCGCTCTCCACTCCAGCTCCCACTTCCGGCTGCAAAACCTGCGGATAGCTGAAAAGCGGCCCGCCCAGGGGCAGGCCGAAGTCCGGGAGACGATTCACCATGATTACGCCCAGAGCATCGTGACTCCCCTGCCCTCCACGCTGGTCTACAACATCGCGGACCAGGGATATACGCGCTTGCGCGCCCGGGTCGGCGTTGATGAAAGCAGCTCACGCAGTGATATAAATCCCCGAGTCCGGTTTTTCATCTTTAGCGAGGAGCCGGATCGGAGACAGCTCATCCAAGTAGCCGGAGACCCTCCGGTCCCCTTTACGCCGCCGGAAAATCCTGCTGCCGGCCAACTGATTCTGCGCATTTTCCGGCATGCCCTGGGACGTGAGCCGGTTCCGGCAGAGGCGGAAGCGGCCAGGGCTTTCCTGAAGAAGCCCGGCGCCCCGGATGAAATCTCGCCGGAGGGACTGGAAGATTTGCTCTGGTCAGTTTTCCTCTCTCCGGAATTCCAATATATTTGATGAGGCGAAAAAATGGACGAACCCACTAAAGAGTTGTCAAAAGGACTGAGCCGGCGCCAGTTCCTGGGCGCTTCAGCGGCCGCAACGCTGGCGGCGCTCGCAGGCGTGGAGCCGGAGCTGGTCTGGCCCAGGAATCAAAACAAAATCGAAGCGAGGGCCGATACCCTCATTCTCCTGTGGATGGCCGGTGGAATGGCCCAGACTGAGACGTTTGATCCCAAGCGGTACACACCCTTCGAGAAGGGGACGGAGTCCAGGCGGGTTCTGAGCACTTTTCCGAGTATCGATACGACTGTGGACAACATCAAAATCTCTCAGGGACTAGAAAGGATCGCTCAAGTGATGGATCGGGCCACCCTCATCCGAAGCCATCGGGTAGGAGACCTTGGATTCATCCTGCACTCGCGGCACCAGTATCACTGGCATACCGGCTATGCGCCTCCGCTCTCGGTGGCGGCGCCCCCTATGGGAGCGGTGATGGCCCGCACGCTGGGCCCCAAAAATCCCGATGTGCCTGCTTTTATGGATATCGGGCAGAATATGGAAATCGGGGCGGAGAGCGATTCTTTGAAGGCCTTCCATACAGCCGGCTTTTTGGGGTCCGAGTACGGGCCCTTCATGATTGCAGACCCGAGCGACGCCGTTGCCAGCGTGCGGCCTCCCGCCAGTATCAGCCGCCAGCGTTTCCAGCGGCGCTATCAGCAGTACCGCAAACTGGTCGAGAAGAATCCCATCCTGAAGTACGGGAGCGGTTATCAGCAGGAATCGCTGCTGCGCTCTATAGAGAACGCGCATCGGCTGCTGAACTCTCCGGCCGCCAAGGCTTTCGACCTGTCGCTGGAGCCGAAGGAAACATATGACATTTACAACACAGGGAGATTCGGCCTGGGGTGCCTGCTGGCCCGTCGCTTAACCGAAGCCGGCGCCCGTTTTATTGAGGTCACTTCCGAGTACATTCCGTTCCGTTACTGGGATACTCACGACAACGGCCACGAGCGGACGATCGCATTGAAGGAAATGATTGATGCTCCGGTGGCAAAACTGATTTTGGACCTGGAAGAACGCGGCCTGCTCGACCGGACCCTGGTGGTGCTGGCCAGTGAATTCGGACGGGACATGATGATTGAGGGGAAACCCGGAAACACTGTCCGCGAGCAGGCGCAGCAGCCCGAGATCATCACCGAGCTCAAGCATTATGGCATGCACCGTCACTTCACCGAGGCGTGCAGTGTGGCTATTTTCGGCGGCGGGTTCAGGAAAGGATTCCTGTACGGTAAAACCGCCGACGAGCGTCCGTGCGGCATCGTGGAAAACCCGGTGAGCATCGAGGACCTGCACGCAACCATTTATTACGCCCTCGGCATACCGCCCGATTTGGCTTACGAAGTAGAAAAGCGGCCCTTCCACGTGACCAAAGACGGCCTGGGCCAGCCGATCACAGAGCTCTATCAGACGACACGTACGCAACAGACGCCAACACCCGCATAAAGGGTAAGCTCTGACTGCGGGATTGCAGTCTTCCGGCCTCTGCGGCCGGATTCCGAAAAGCGGTCAGCACAGCAGGAAACCACCCGTTCGACGCCGCGATCGTGCGAAACGAAGCGCTTTCTTTCCTCGCAGTCACGAAGCTCGAAGCCTTCGAAGGCACCAGCTAGGGGATGAGGAATTTGCCCATGAGGCTGTCAGAAAGCTAGTGCTTCGTAACATAAATAAGTGCGCTATCGTCGCGAGCCGGGTACCCTATGGGTGCGGTCTGATGGCGAGGCGCGACGAGGGAGCATATCGGGAATATGGGACCGAGGAGCAACAAAGCC
>JBOGJG010000015.1:0-2704 GCA_050747825.1 Acidobacteriota bacterium
GAGGTGGCGACCGCGGACCAGGCACCCGGCACCGTCGCCCAGGTCCTGCAGCCGGGGTACACCATCGCCGAGCGGCTCCTGCGGCCGGCTCTGGTCGCGGTCGCCAAGGCGCCCGCGAACGGGCCCGCCGCTCCCGGCGGGGACGCGGCGGTGGACCAGGCCGGCGACGGGCCGGAGGAGCCCGGCGCCGCGCCGGGCGTGCGCGTCGGGACTACCGCCTGAGCGCAGGTCGATCGACGAGCAGCGTGGTGTGCCTGGTCGAGGGCGGCCGGATGCGCCTTCGACCCGTCGGAGTTCTCAACCTCAGCGAGATCTCCTTCCGGCGCTCCACCGCGGGGACGGACGACCACGCGGTTGCTCATTACGCGCGAGGGAAGGCGCTCTAGAGCACTTTTGGTTGATCAGACAGGCTGGTTAGGCTACGGCTATGCTTGTCAATCACAATCCAAGGGCTTGTGGCGGCGACAGCAGCGACGAGAATGCATCGATATGAGAAGCCGCCCGACTATCACGCCGCGTTCCACCCGCCTCCCCGGCTTCGCCGTCACCCCAACCCGCAAGCTACCACCCCAGACATCCGACCCAAAGGATCACACATCATCACGTTGGTTCATACTGTGTCACATGTGGGCAGGTGTTTGTCTTTATGCTGCTGTGCATGTCGGACTTCAACACTTAGGTTTAGTGATCGGGGCGATCCCTTCGGTATTCATTGCAGTGGCAGGATACTATGGATCAAGGAAACTTTTTGCACTGATCAGCAAGCTGGCCATTTCAAAGAGGACTGAGGCATTATTGAAGATTGTCTTAACGATAGGTTACTTTCCCGTAGCTATCACAATTGGCATGTTAATCGGTCGAAGCAAACATCTGTTATTCTAGCACGGACGCGACCGGGATGAAAATCATTTCTCCAAGATGTTCTAAAACAAAACTTGATCCATTATCTGGCGAATGGTTACCAAAAACGTTCCACGATTTTCTTCTCGAACTTGACCATTTGAATTCCGTGTGTCAGGCCGAGCGTGCTCTTAGTCTATTTCGCGGTCATTCTCAGAGACGCTGGCTTTTAGAATCGACATTTGCGCGTTCATGCAAGATGGCGTTATTCCGTGTCTCACCGTATTGTAGGCTTCCTACCAACCTGGCCAACTCCAAAGAGCTGCACTACGTCCTTCTGAATCTATTCCTACTTAAGTACGGCGTTTTGGCTAGGCCCTCCGACGATCTGGAGTCGCTAGGCCAATCGAGTGGCGTAGATCCGTGGTTCGAATTGATGAAGCGCTATCAGCAGTATCCAGAAGAAGACCAACTCTCGCTTAAAGGTTCCAACTTGCTAGACTGGACTCTGTCTTCCGACGTCGCCCTCTACTTTGCAAATGACAGGCGTTCAGGCGAAGGCGCGGTTTATATCTGTGATCCTGCGGCTACGGGGAAGACCATGCAGACAATTCCAGTGGGGGAAATACTTGACACGATGGATCGCTTCGGAAATGCT
Organism: Acidobacteriota bacterium; assembly: GCA_050747825.1. Classification (GTDB taxonomy): domain Bacteria; phylum Acidobacteriota; class UBA6911; order RPQK01; family JBOGJG01; genus JBOGJG01. Next base: position 1,499 of record JBOGJG010000015.1, read on the forward strand.
GGTCAACCCAAACCTTGTGGGACTCCATTGTTTTTCTGTCCTCCAAAACAAATACAGAATCAGCGTGCGACAAATCAGCAAGCGAGGTACGTCGCGCAGATGGACCTTAGGTTCGACCTTGAGACGCAGTGGAGGACGGTCGGGAGTAAGAATCCAAGTGAGATCATCCTTGTGAAGCTGGTTCTCCCTGCAGATACGGAAGACGAGGTAAGGTCATATCTGATGAACAAGGGGATCTGTGGGTCGTTCATTTATTCGGGGTAATCCTATATCCGATCAGTCCGTCGGGAGGAAACGGAGCTTGATCGGCACCTCCTCGTTCTCGCTACCGGTGACGCGCGGCGGCTTCGCGGATCTGCGCGACGTCAGCGGGTGGGCCGCGACAAGGCCTGCATCTTCAAGTCCGCCCTCGGCTACGACCGCGCCAGCTGTACGGGGTTTGCTCGAGCAGATACGGCGTGCCATCTTGAGGCATGAGGCCATCTTCCTGCGGCGGGATCGGTACGGGCGCCACTATCGGGTCGATCTGACCCTTGAGGGTCCACGCGGAACGGGCCGAGTCCGAACCGGATGGCTCTATGATCGAGGCAGCGATGTCCCAAGGCTCACTACGGCATACGTCCTCCGCAGCACCACGCCGGCAGAGCGCTGAGCGCTTCGCCCTGTTCGACGTCGTGCGGGTCCGCCAAGCGGTGCCGGAGCACCGAGTCGTGGGCGGTAAGGAAGGTACGATCGTCGAGATCCTCGACCAACCCGAGCGCGCCTACCTGGTCGACTTCTCCGGCGGCAGCGCCGACCCCGCCGACCCGGAACTGCCGGTCGTCGCCATCACCGCCGACCAACTCACCCTAACGACTGCGGCGAGATGAAAGACGGCAACACGATCATCACGACCGAGCTCACCCCCAGCGCGGGAGGGCGTGGCCACAACCTCGAACGAGCCGGGCTTCCGGCCGGCCTCGATCTGGCTGAGATCGACGCCTGAGCGGGGGCTCCGTCCTGCCGGTTGACAAGCCGGCCGGGCGCGCCACCATGCCGCCGGCAATGGAGCGCTTGGCAGCTGGGGGCGATCATGGCAAAAGGCGTCGAGAAGGTCGTTCTGGCGTATTCCGGCGGGCTGGACACCTCGGTCATCCTGCGTTGGCTGCAGGAGCACTACCGCTGTGAGGTGGTGACCTTCACCGCCGATCTGGGCCAGGGCGAGGA
>JBOGJG010000016.1:0-3410 GCA_050747825.1 Acidobacteriota bacterium
AGAGCGCGTCGCCGGCGCCGGCAAGCCCTCGCGGACCGCAGGCGACCGGAATCTCCCGGTAGGAGCAAAATTTACCGCCTTCAACCGGCAGATGATCCAGGTCGTAATCGAGATAGTTGGCCACGAAACATCCACTCGCCTAATGCATTAGCATCAACGAAACCATGACTTCACGCGATCCGCAGCTACCCGTAGCGGCCGACTCATGCGCCACGTAGTCGATGATTGGATAGCTCCCAGGATTTTGCCCTGATGCTCAAACTGGTTGAGAAGAACCTCTAGCCGAATCAGTGGATCACTCAGGCAATCGTCATCGACGAAGAGCTGAGGATGAAAATCTCTGAGTTCTGGATGGCGATTCAGCGAGTCATAACTAAAGAGCCACGGCTGGAAATCCACCTTGTTTGATTTTCGTCCTACGGAATCACTATATCCTTTCGAATCTCCGTATCTTTCTCCAACTACAGTAAACAGATTCATACGCAGCAGCGGCTTATCCCGATCATGCCCGGCTCGATGCCTTTGCATGTGAAAGTTAACCGAAATTTCTTTGAAACCCAGAACTCTAAGCATTTTTGCCACGGCCCCAGGCGACACCGCCCACCAATTCACTCGGCTTCGCGGCTCATCAGCGGGATTAAATTCCATGTAACTACACTCAAGGTTCATCGGCGTGCGCCGGACCATGTCTGTTACTATAATGGCCTTATCTGTAATGTTAGCTATCTGCTGGAGGGCTGCGACCGGATTCGACAGGTGAAGAAGAACACAGCCTGCTGTGGCAATGTCGTAGCGCCCAAGATCCGATGGCAAATCGTAAAGGTTGCCATAAACTGCTTTTACCTTGGACCCAAATCTGTGGTGTGCATACCACCAGCTGTTCCGTACTTTCCTGTTGAAATCAATTCCGGCCGCTGCGTGTAGTTTCAGGTCTTCTCCAGGCAAAGGAACAAGCTCAGGCGGAGTATCAACGGGCAGATCGAAAGATACGACTTCAGCGCCCTGAGATTCCATATAAAAGCTTAGATAGCCGCTTGCCGGTCCAATTTCAAACACTCTCTGTCCGCTCACATCGACAAAGCCAAGATACCTGTCTTCGCCGCCTCTCAGGTCCCAGCCGCCCTCGCAGACTTCACCGTTCCCGAAATCCATTGTGTGATAGAAGTGACAATCCGCAGCTGTGCACCCAGAATGCGCTCGCGACAAAAGCGTCTGAAATTCCTCTGACAACTGGCCGAGCTCGGACTCTAATTTCCTGTTTACGGCTGGAGACCCTTTAACACCCTCTCCTGGACACATCATATCGCCCTTCATGAGAAACCCTCTTTGTATCAATTAGTTAAGATCCGATTTTAGTTGACACAGCCGCACCTGACATCTGAATATCAAGGGATCAACGCAATGAACGCGTACCCTAAACTGAGGATCCTAAACCCAAGATATTCGCCACAGCTTACCTGGTAATATACAGGCTACCACCCGCCCAAGTTGCACCCACATCTTTAGTTTGGTGGCTCAGAATTGGGGGAATTGTTATATCTGTAGATGCCGTAACAACTAGGATAACAGTTAGGGACCTGGTTCGACCACCCCGTTGCGGCGTTTCCAATCATACGGTGCCACTCGTCGTTCGGCATGTAGATAAATTTAGCACCGCCACTGCTGAACCCGCGATCCCGCGAGCGGTTGCCCAGGACAGTAAACCTCCCCAAACCTGTAAAATCCATCGTATGCCTGGTGTAAGTCAGATCCGGATTCCTGAGGAAGTAACAATCCTGAACTGTAAAGTAAACACCAATACCAGTGTCGGGGGCGTCATTAAAAATGCCCGAAACATCATAGCCCTTAGTGTCTAAAAAGCAACCCACCATGAATATGGCGTCGCCAAAGGGTACTGACCCTGCCGACGGATCATTACGCTCCGGTAGGTCATTACGCTTCGAATATACAAGCGCATTCGGCGTGCCGAAGACCGACTGCCATGATCCATAAGACAGCTCGGTGCCGGTCATGGTCAGTAGGCCAGCTCTGTAATATACAGCATGTAATGAAGTTGTGGGAGCCGGCATATCCTGGAAGGTGGAATGGAGGCTTGAAGATGTTATCAAGACATGCCCCGACTGTATTTCGAGGCAACGCTGATTCAAATCCAATTGAACGTTAGACAGCTCGACATTTGGCCCAAGCTTACTACCATAGGGCGCAGTCGGCTTTTCTAGAAGTATACCAGTACCGCTGGAAATCAGAGAGTTAGACACGACAAGCCCGTCGGCTCTCTGAGCCCTAATTCCAATACTGTCATGGTGCCGAAAGGCAGTAATCTGGTTCTGGCTCATTCCGAAGGGCCAGATGTGTAGCCTGCTTATCTTGATAGTGTCTAAAGCTCCATTGATATATATCCCATTAAGAAAGGAACTGATTTCCAGGTCGTCAATTGCACCACCCCCACAGTTACCGTTGCAGTCTACTGCCGTCCATGCCTTCATAATCTGAACATTTTCAATTTTCCAGCGTGTCGCGTTGTCGAGCTTAATTGCGGCACCATAATTGGTCAACTGGCTCCGGTTCGATGTGTCAGGCTGTTCGTAAGCAATGGCCAGGTTACTCATTTCATTGCTTTGTTCTCCCTGATAGAACCTGAACAGGTAGGTCGCGCCGCTAGTCCATGTGCTATTAATGTAAATTATGGATTGCGATCGGTTGACCCCTTGCAGCCTGATGTCTTTCGCTCCGGCACCGTAAGAAGTGAGGTCGATGGCTGACGTTACGCGGTAGAGACCATTCGGGAAATAAACCACCTTGGTTCCAGCATTTCCGGACGCGGCCGCAGCTATGATCGCTTGGCGTATAGCGTTTGTGCAGTCAGGCGTTCCGTTAGGATTATTGCAATTTCCACCATCATAGTCAGTGACCTTAAAGACCGGCAGGGACGTTTGGGCCGCCACCTCGCCGAACAGAGACGCTACAACAAACGTCAAAAAAGTTTTTCTAAAGCGTCTCATATCCCCTCCTTAAATGATTTGAGCTTTCCATTGACCCAAAAGCATACATCGCCCGCCACATCGTTTCAAGCCTGCGAATCGCCTCATCATAAAAGTGCCCGAAACGGAATCGTCGCCTCATTTAAAAAAGTTCCCGAAAGGGGTCCCGATGACGTAAGACTAATCGCCTCTGAGAAAGGGGCGATGGATGAGGTTGACAATGAAGGAAAGGCGGATCGTTATGAAGGGGTTTGGGGAGCAGTATCGGCGAGCCAGTAAAAAAGAAAAAGGGAGGGTGTTGGAGCAGGTAATGGAAGCGACGGGTTATTGCCGACGCTATGCGGCGCGATGCTTGAGGCAGCAAGGCCGGAGGATTCAGTTGAAGCCAGGGGTGATATTGCAGGCGGATTTGAAGGCGAAGGCGAAGCG
>JBOGJG010000017.1:0-33546 GCA_050747825.1 Acidobacteriota bacterium
AGGCACATCTACTCCACTCGCATGCTGCTCACCCATTCCCGTGGTGATCACACGTTTCGCACCGGCGTGGAGTTCCGCAGCTATCAGCGAAACCGGCTCGAGCCGGGGTTTCCAGGAGGCAGTTTCAGCTTCAGCAATGTCTTTACCCGCCAGGATTCCGTAACCTCAGCGCAGCAAAGCGGTTTAGCCCTGGCTGCTTTTCTCCTGGGACTCCCTTCCGGCGGTTTCGTTGATGTCAACGATAGTTTCGCTCTCCAGAATCTTTGGTGGGGATTCTCGTTTCAGGATGACTGGAGGGTGACTCGGAGACTGACCCTCAACCTGGGGATTCGCTATGAGTACGAGGCTCCGACAACGGAGCGATTCAACCGCTTCACGGTCGGCTACGATTTCGATTCACCATCGCCCATCGAGGCCGAGGCGCAAGCAGCCTACGCCGAAAATCCTCTTGCGGAATTGCCTCCCCAACAGTTCAGTTTACCGGGCGGCGCCACATTCGCCGGTATTGATGGTGCTCCGGAAAGGATGTGGAGGGGGGATAGGAACAACATCATGCCGAGGGTTGGGGGCGCTTACAGGATCAAGGAAAAGACGGTGCTGCGCGGCGGCTACGGCATCTTCTACGATACCTCCACCGGCGTCCAGCAGACCGCAGGTTTTCAGTTCGGTTTTTCAGAATCGACTCCCCTGATTGCATCCCTGGACGACGGACTCACTTTTCTCGGCACACTGGCCGATCCGTTTCCGCCCATTCAGGAGGGGGACGTTCGATTTCTTTCGTCGGCAGGCGCCTCGCGGGGTCTGGCCCAGCAGTTGGGCAGGAGTTACTCTTTTCTGGATCCCGAGCGGCGCAACCCTTACCAGCATCGCTGGCGCTTCGGCATCCAGCATCAGTTTACGGACGACCTGCTGGTTGAAGTCGCCTACACGGGCAGCTCCAGCCGGGATCTCCACGTCAATCGCCGCCTCAACGCCTTGCCCGGCGACTTTTGGGCCAGGGGCAACAGCAGGGATGATGCGATTGAATCCGACCTGCGATCCCGCGTTCCCAATCCATTCCAGGGCTTGATTCCGGGAACGGGATTTAATGGCGGCACCATCGAAAAACACATCCTGTTGCGACCTTTCGCCCAGTTCAGCAGCCTCACTCTGGTGGATGAACCCACCGGGAAATCTTTTTACCATGCACTGGAAACCCGGGTCGAAAAACGCTTCTCCCAGGGCTGGAGCCTTCTGGCTGCTTTCACCAAAATGAAGCAGATCGACCAGACCAGGCGTCTGAATGAGTTCGATATCGAGCTCGATCGAATCCTCTCCGGCTTCAGCCGCGATCATCGCTTCGTTCTGAGCGGCATTTTTGAAGTCCCCTATGGCCGCGGCCGCCGCTTCGGGGCCGGCCTGCCCGGCTGGGTCGACCAGATCCTCGGCGGATGGCAGATGGGGGTCATCTACCAGGCCCAGTCCGGCGAGCCGATACGCTTTCCCAATGCTTTTTATCAGGGTGAGACCGCCGATGTTGTTCTCACCAAAGAAGAGCAGACCGTGGACAGCTGGTTCAACACCTCCGGCTTTGTCACCAGCGGAAAGGAGCAGCCTGGACGATTTCACGCCCGCGTCTTCCCGGTCATCCCTGATGCTCGGATCCGTCAGGACAGCCTGAATCTGTGGGACCTGAACCTCCTGAAGAAATTTTCCGTCACTGAAGACAGCTATCTCCAATTCCGGCTTGACCTTCTGAATGCGTTCAATCATCCGCACTTTGACCAGCCGAATACCAATCCTACCAGCGGCAACTTTGGCAAAGTGAGAAGCATGTGGGGACTGCCTCGCATGATTCAGCTCAGCCTGCGTATGGTCTTTTGACAGCGAGAAGATCAGGAACTTTGCCGGCCCCGCGAGATTATGCCGGGGCCTGCGCTTTGAATTTTTAGAAAGAGAAAGATAGACCGGTGCAGAACAGCCGGGAAATGATTATCCTTTAGTTCAGGAAGTGCCTGTTTAAGGCTGGCGAATCACGCGAATGACCTGAATGAGCGGGACTCTGGATTACTCGAGATGAAAGAAAGATTCGGATCCACACCTGATGGTTCGCGTCATTCGCCTGATTCACTGGTCCGGGAATACTACGGATCTGCTGGGGACTTTGCTGAGCCAGGGAGATGATCATTAACAGCCACTAAGCCTCGTTCCATTTAACCCTTGTCAGGTCATCATTTTCGTGTAAAACTTGTAAAACTATAGACACGCTCATTTTAATTGGGAGACGACCATCATGAGGAAAGAGGTCAGCCGGCGATCAATCCTGGCGCTTGCGCTCGCCCTGACGACGCCTTTAACCGCGGGCATCGCTCTAACGGCCGACGAACTGTTTCCAGATTACCAGCGGGATCATTGGGTGTTTCAGGAGATCACTCGTGCCGAGCCTCCAATGGTTCAGATGAAGGAATGGGTAAAGAACCCGATTGACGCATTTGTATTGGCAAAGCTCGAAAGTGAGGGGCTGAAGCCTTCACCAGAGGCTGACCCGATCATGCTGCTGCGCCGGGCCAGCTTTGACCTGATCGGTCTGCCTCCCACTCCGGAAGAAGTGGAAGATTTTTTAGGAGATAAATCTCCAAACGCATTTGAGAAGGTCGTGGATGGGCTGCTCGCATCACCTCATTACGGAGAGCGCTGGGCCCGGCACTGGCTTGATTTAGCCCGCTATGCGGAGAGTGAAGGGTTTAAGAGCGATCAGACCCGCCCCCACATCTGGCGTTATCGAGACTATGTGATCAAGTCGTTCAATGAAGATAAGCCTTACGATCGCTTTGTCCGCGAACAGATCGCCGGCGACGAGTTGTGGCCCAATGATTTTGATGCTCGGGTGGCTACCGCATTTAACCGCCACTATCCCGATGAGCACAACGCGCGCAATTTAATGCAGCGGCGTCAGGAGATCCTGCACGATATTACCACCACCGTCGGTTCAACCTTTACGGGGCTGACCTACGGCTGTGCACGCTGCCACAACCACAAATTCGATCCTATCCTCCAGGCTGACTACTATCGGCTGATGTCCTTTTTCGCCAACTTCGTAGCCGATGATGACATCATCCTGGCTTCTCCGGAGGTAGTGGAGCGCCACCAGCGGCAGATGGCCGAATGGGAAGCCAAGACTGCCAAGATACGGGAGGAGATGGCCGCTCTCGAGGCTCCCAAGCGTAAGGAGGTCATCGACGAGTTCATTGCCAAGTATCCACCGGAAATTCAGGAAGTTCTGACTATGAAACCTGAGGATCGATCGGCTTACCAATGGTTGATGTTTTACAAGGCAGAGCCTTATCTGAATCCGGAATCGTACATCTATCAAGCGCCCACCAGTAGCGTGGTGAGAAGTCTTAAAGACGAGGACGAAAAGCGCTGGCACAAGCTGAAGGAAGAACTGGATCAATATGCCCACTTGCATCCGGGCGAGTTGTCCATGGCATCCGGCATTTTGGACGCCGGTCGAGAAGCACCCAAGACCTACATTCTGGCCGGAGGAGCTTATGACGCCAAAGGCGAGGAAGTTCAGCCCGGGTTTCTAACCATGCTGGCTCCAGGTCCGGCCAAGATCGTTCCACCGGAAGACCTGAATTCGACCGGACGGCGCACTGCCTTGGCAAACTGGCTGGCGGATCCGAAAAATCCCTTAACGTCCCGGGTGATGGCCAACCGCATCTGGCATTATCACTTCGGTCGCGGTATCGTGAAGACCCCCAGCAATTTTGGATTATCGGGCGAGCTGCCCACTCATCCTGAGCTCCTCGATTGGTTGGCTACCGAGTTCGTCCGTAACGGCTGGAGCATGAAGTACCTGCACCGGCTGATCATGCTTTCGAATACGTATCAACAGGCTTCGCTCTATCGTGAGGACGCCGGTAAAGCAGATCCCGATAATAATTTATTTTGGCGCTATCCGCGGCATCGCCTTGAAGGAGAGGTTATTCGCGATGCCTCATTGGCTGTGGCCGGAATGCTGAACACTAGAATGGGGGGCCCCAGCGCCTTTCCGGACCTTCCGCCCGGTATGGATCCGCGAGGCGGCTGGAAGGAGGACGAGGATCCGGCTGCCGCAAACCGCCGCAGTATCTATGTTTTTGTGCGCCGAAATCAGCGTTACCCCATGTTTCACGTTTTTGATATGCCGGATACTCATGAAAGCTGCCCGGCGCGTGAGATCACGACCAGTCCGTTGCAGGCTCTCACCATGTTGAACAGCGAGTTGACTCTGGACTGGGCCCAGGGATTGGCCAGCCGAGTCCTGATTGCGGCTGGTAGCGACCGCAGCGCGCAAATTGATCAGGCGTACCGCCTGGCGTACTCCAGGCTGCCTAATGCCCAGGAGAAGGGGACCATTCTCAATTTCCTCGACAGCCATCGCGCTATCCTGGCCGAGCGGGCCGAGCGGGGAGAAAAGTTGGCAGAGCCGACCTTGCGTCCACACAATGTCGATCCGCTGAAGGCTGCAGCCCTGGTTGATTTTTGCCACATGCTGCTCAATTCTAATGAGTTTGTTTACGTGAATTAGAGAGGAGCAATCCATGAAAGACAATAAGGTTCCCCACATACTCCCCGCCGCCACACGGCGCGAATTTCTGGCCCGGGCGGGAGGCGGTTTCGGCGCCGTGGCCTTGAGCTACATGCTCGCCCAGGATAGTTTTTTGGCGCGGGCGGCCGCAGGCTCAGATTCCGTTGATCTATTGGCCGCGAAGCCTTCTCATCACGTTCCTCGAGCTAAATCGGTCATCTGGGTCTTTATGGAAGGAGGGCCCAGTCATCTCGACTTGTTTGATCCAAAGCCGGAATTAAAGAAATTGGCAGGGCAGCCTATGCCTGAATCCTTTGGCCGACCTATTACGGCAATGGGCACCGCCAATAACTCCATCATGCCGGATCAGCGGGTTTGGAAGCAGCACGGCAAAAGTGGAATCTGGGTGTCAGACTGGTACCCGCATGTGGCTCAGCACGTAGACGATATGACCATATTCCGTTCCTGCTGGGCGGATGGACTTAATCACGTCGGCTCGGTCTGCCAGATGAATACCGGCGATATTCTGGCCGGACGGCCCTCGCTGGGCGCCTGGACGACTTACGGGCTCGGAACGGCCAATGAGGACCTTCCGACCTTTGTAATCCTGACCGACGAAAATCAGGTGGTGGGAGGAACCAAGAACTGGAGTTCAGGCTTTCTTCCCGCAGCTTACCAGGGTACCCAGTTTCAGCAGGGAGACACTCCGATCTTTCACCTCAATAGCCCTGAGGCGGTCGGCGATAAGCAGCAGCGCAGCAAGCTGGATCTGTTGACCAAGCTGAATCGGTTTTTTGCCGCCGACAAGGGACAGGACACCGAATTGGAAGCGCGTTTGAGATCCTATGAGCTGGCTTATCGCATGCAGTCGGCAGCGCCCGAAGCCGTTGATCTGTCCAAGGAGTCCGAGGCCACCAGGAAACTCTACGGCATGGACGACGAAATGACCTCGGCATTCGGCCGCAACTGCCTGCTGGCCCGGCGCCTGGTCGAACGCGGAGTCCGCTTTGTCCAATGTTATTCCGGCAGCGGCAGCGGTTGGGACGCCCACACCGATCTGGAAGGCAACCACAGCGAGATGTGTAAGAAATCCGATAAGCCGATTGGCGCCTTACTGACCGACCTGAAAGCCCGCGGGCTCCTGGACCAAACACTGGTGATCTGGGGCGGTGAGTTCGGCCGGACACCCTTTAACGAGAAAGGGAAAGGTCGCGATCATAATCCCTGGGGTTTCACCATGTGGATGGCCGGAGGGGGTATCAGAGGGGGACAGGTCTTGGGGACCACCGATGAGATCGGCCTGCGCGCTGTGGAAACGCCATTCCACGTCCACGATATTCATGCGACCATTTTGCACCTCCTCGGACTCGACCAACACGCCCTAAACTACCTGCACAACGGGCGCTATGAAAAGCCCACCATCAATGGCGGAACGGTTATTGAGGCGGCATTTGCGTAGGTTCTTTAGCACGCGATCTTAGGAAGGTCCGCCGCGCGATGCGCCTTTTTTGAAGCTTTTGACCCAGCCCCGAGGCCCCGAGGCCCCCAAGGCCCCAGAATTTTATTGACAGTGTGCATCCACAGAACATACTCTGTTTGGAATAGAATTCCACATCGCAGAATAGAGAATGGCGTATCGAGGTTTCAGGGGTTGAGATAAAAATTATTCCCAGGGCAATTTCAAGGAGGGCTGCCTTATGCGTAGCAGTTTTAGAATTTTCTCTCTAGTTTTACTCGTTCCTCTAGTTCTACTCGTTCCTATGGAAACGACCATGGCCCAGGTCACGACGGCTACCTTGTCGGGAATCGTGCAGGATCCGAGTGGAGCTGTTTTACCCGGTGCCGATGTAACTTTGACGAATGAAGGGACGGGAGCCGTTAGCAAGAAAGTGAGCAACGAGACCGGCGAGTTTGTGTTCACTTTTGTGCCTATCGGAATCTATACCCTCCAAATTGAGATGCCGGGCTTCAAAACCTTCGAGAGTCAGGGCATGGAAATTCGCGCAGCTCAGAATATCCGTCGGCGATTCTCTCTGTCGTTGGGTGAAGTTTCAGAGACAGTAACCGTTTCAGGCCAGGCGACCTTGGTTAACACAGCTTCCCCTGAGCAACGGGAATCCTTCTCCAGCCTCGAAGTTCGGGAACTGCCGCTGGCCCGCCGAACTGTTTCGGAGCTGCTCGAAATCGGCACGGGTATTACGGAGGCCGGAGGCCGCATCCGCCTCAATGGCCTGGGAATGGCGGGCACCAAGTTTACAGTGGACGGAACCGAGGCCAGCGCCAACCCGGAAGCTCCTGGGCTTTCCATGTATCAGAGCGTCGGTGTCATTCACGGCATGAGCATCGAGGCCATTGAGGAGGTACAGACCATCAAGGGTGTTATTCCGGCCGAGTATGGCCACTCCCTGGCAGGCAACGTCAACCTGATCAGCCGCTCCGGGACAAACGATTGGCACGGCAGTCTTTTTTACAATTATCAAGGCGCCAGCTTCAATGCTCGACGTCCGTTCTTATCGAGGCCCGACGTAAAAGTGACTAATCCGAACATGGTGTGGAACCAGTTCGGTGGTTCTCTGGGAGGTCCGGTAGTCCAAGACCGAGCATTCTTTTTCTTTAACTATGAAGGATACAGAGAAACCAATTTTAATATCGAGCAGGGAGACGTACCCACTCAAGAGTTCAGGGATATGATGCTGGACGCGTTGCCTTTTGAAGAAACCCGGATTTTCCTCGATGCGCTTCCGCTGCCCAACCAGCCGACCGAGGCGGATGCTCTCTTAGGACGATGGCGCGGTCCGCGGTCCAGAGGCGCCCATGATGATCAGTACATATTCAAAGGAGATGCGCGTATTATGGAGGCCAGCAATCTGGCCGTCACCTACACGCGGGGGCGTCCCTTCAGGGATGATCCCAGAGTTTCCGAGGTGAACCGGCGTAGCTGGCAGGGTCGTCAAGATCGTGTGACCGCCAGCTACGTGACGGGAGCTGCTCGCTGGACATCTGAAACGCGCTTTGGTTTTAATTTCAACGACTTTTCCCGGGTGGATGGTTTCTGGGACTTCATCGATCCCGATGGAGAGGAGGTTTTGGGCACTCGCCGCGTTCCCACGATCAGCTTTCCAGGAATGCAGGGCCTTGGGAGCGAGCTGAATGATCTGGGTAAAGCTCCCAGCTACAGCGCGGAACAGAAGTTTGCCTACATTCGCGGACGGCATTCGTTTAAATTTGGAGGCATCTGGGCGCGCCGAGGCGGCGGCCGGCTGAACATCGAGAATCCAAACTTTCGCTTTAATGACCTGGATCAGCTCCTGTCCAATACCCCTAACCGTATTACTGTAACTTTGGGTATGAATGACAATCGGACTCACAGTTGGGACTTGGGCTTTTTTGTCCATGATGATTGGCGTGTTAATTCCAAACTGGTGCTGAACCTAGGTGTGCGCTGGGATCTCTTTTCAAAGTTTGTGGCCGAGCCTACCGATCCCAATGCTCCTGCTTTTCTGTGGAATCTGGACGGGTTGCGGGATTATGACACTTGGACCTTTGGACCGGTGCGTGATCCACTGGACCCGATCAAAAGCGATTTCGTCAATGTGGGGCCTCGCCTGGGTTTTGCTTATAATCCGGACGGGCAGGGTAAAAATGTCATCCGCGGCGGAGTGAGCGTGATGTTTACCCCCATTCCCTGGGGGTCCTTCAACAATGCCGTAGGCACCAGCGTCACCATGCCCTTCCGCATTAGGTACAGCGGCCAGGAGGCGGAAGAGCTTGGTCTGAAATGGCCCATCTATAACGGCGACATTATTTCGCTCCTGCAGGGGAGAACCGAGGTCAACGTTAACGATGTATTCGACCCTGACATGGACGCGCCCTACGCCTATAACACTTATTTCGGTATTCAGCGCGAGCTGGGCGGTGACCTGATGCTTGAGACCGCTTACGTAGGGACGCGCGGGGTCAAATTCATCTTGGAGAGGGAATTCAATCAGCCGGATCGTTTGACCGGAATTCGTCCCAATCCCGAACTGAAGGAAGGAACTTATTTCGATAATTCCGAGCAGACCTATTACCATTCCTGGCAGACCTCGCTGCGCAAGCGGTTTTCCCAGGGTCTGCTCTTCAATGTCCACTACACCTGGGGCAAGGCGCTGGGCTATGACGGGGGCGATATCGCCGCCAGTTTTAGCGGCGACAGCACCGGTTCCATTCAGGATCCGCTGTGCGTGCGCTGCGACAAAGGTCGATCCACAGGAGACGTCGATCACTACTTTGCCGGCAACTGGATCTACGATGTACCCTTTTTCTCCAACGCCGGCAGTCTGTTGGAAAATGTTTTGGGAGGCTGGCAGCTCGGAGGAATCTTCAGAGCAAATTCAGGTTCCGCCTTTCATATCGAGCAGCGGGGTACCTGGACCAACCAGCGGGTTGATGTTGACTTTGACGATGCCATCAACGAGAGCTGCTGCAGTTTCGGAAACCTTCAGTTTCTGAATCCTGAAGCTTTTACCGAGGTGCCGGTTCACGAGGTTTCAGATGAAGCGATACGCCCCGGAAATATGGGTGCTCACTCGCTCCTGAGGCCGGGATTCTGGGCGGTGGACTTGTCGCTGGGGAAAAACTTTCAGATTCCCTGGATGACGGCCGAGGGCGCTAACCTGCAATTCAGAGTCGATATGATGAACGCGACCAATCATGTGAATTACAGCGGATTCGAGTCGAATCCCGATTCTTCACGCTTTGGCCGGATCACCAGTACGGGGGCGGCAAGACAGATTCAGTTTAACGCCCGAATTTCGTTCTAAGTACGCAGTGATGAGTCTCGGGGTCAAAACCCTGGCCCCGAGGCATCGCCTCTGATTGACGCCGTCAACACGGGTTATAGAAGCTTTGATGTTTCCGCGCGCGCGGCTCATTTTGGGATCGGTCCTGGCCGGGCTGGCCCTGATGGCCATCAGTTACTGTGCTTTTTTTTACGCAAGTAGACAGGCTGTTGAAAGTGGCGATCCTTACGTCGATTCCGAAGCCTGCCGCCCGTGTCACGCGCATATCTTCGAGACTTACCAGCACACCGGGATGGGGCGATCCTTTTCTCGTCCGGGCCCGGAGAATACGGTAGAAGACTACACCACTAATAATGCTTACTATCACGCAGCTTCCGATCGCCACTACACCATGTACGAGCGCGAGGGCAGGTATTACCAGCGCCGCCATCAGGTCGGCTTTGACGGCAAGGAGACCAATGTCATCGAAAAGGAGATCCATTTCATGCTGGGATCGGGCAATCACGCTCGCACTTACCTGCATCGGGCCGAGGACGGCAAATTAGTTGAGCTTCCGATCGCGTGGTATAGCGAAGAGGGTGGTTTCTGGGCCATGAATCCAGGCTACGATCGCCCCGATCACGACGGCTTCCGCCGCAGGATCACCCATAGCTGCATGTTTTGCCACAACGGCTATCCCAAAATTGAACCGGGATCTGACACCTTCGGCACTGATTCCATCTTTAAGGGAAAGATCCCTGAAGGCATCGATTGCCAGCGTTGTCATGGACCCGGGCGCGATCACATTCAGGCCGTACAGACGGAGGGCGCCACATTGGAGACGATACGGGGCGCGATTGTAAACCCGGCCCGGCTGAACCCTGAGCGGCAAATGGATGTTTGCATGCAGTGTCACCTGGAGACGACCAGCGCCCGCCTTCCCAATTTCATTCGACGCTACGAGCGCGGCGCCTTTTCTTTTCGTCCGGGGGAGGATCTCGATGAGTACATCCTGCATTTTGATCACGCTCCGGGCTCCGGCTACGACGACAAGTTCGAGATCGTCAGCGCGGCCTATCGCCTGCGCATGTCCGCCTGCTTCCAGGCAAGTGACGGTGCCCTGACCTGCATTACCTGCCACAACCCGCACGACATTCCTCGAGGAGAGGAAGCTGTCCGCCATTATGTGGGAGTGTGCCAGAGCTGTCACAGCCCGGCCCTTGATGAACTGGTTGCTGCCGGCCGCCATACCCGGTCGGAAGGCTGTCTGAGTTGCCATATGCCCAAGAGGCGCACGGAGGATGTCGTTCACGTGGTTATGACCGACCACTTTATCCAGCGGCAAAGGCAGGCGCGCGATCTGCTGGCTCCGCTCCAGGAAAAGATCCGCGATTATGAGGGAGAAGTCGTTCTCTATCAGTCTGCCGAAGTACCGAGTCAAGGTGAGAAGGGGCTCTATCTGGCCGTCGCCCAGGTCAAAGAGAACAGTAATTTAGAGCAGGGGATTCCTCGCCTCGAAAAGGCCATTCGGCAATATCAGCCCGAGCGGAGCGAATTCTACTTCGAGCTGGCCGAGGCCTACTTCGAAAACGGTAATATGGAAAAGGCCGTCCCGATGTACGAGGAAACGCTGCATCGCCATCCGGATTTCTGGCCCGCCCTGCGCAAACTGGGTGTGGCGCTTTCGAACTCAGGAGAGTTTTCCAAGGCGGCCGAAGTGCTGCGAAAGGCTTCTGAAATTGCCCGCCAGGATGCAACAAGTCTCAATGACCTGTCCTTAGTTTACCGGCAGCAAGGGAGATTGGAGGAGGGGCTGGCGGTTCTACATGAAGCCATTGGCCGTGACCCCGATTTCCCCGAGGCCTATAATAATCTGGGGGGCGTATTGTTGGACAGCGGTGATCGGGCGAGTGCCGAAGCGGCCTTCCGCAATGCTATCCGAATTCAGCCCGATCTGGCCAGCGCTCACAACAACCTGGCCAATCTCCTTGCCTCAGGTGGAGATTTTCCGCAGGCGCAATATCATTTCAAAAAAGCCATTCAGAGCGACTCCAGCTACGCCGCCACTTATTATGATTATGGTATTGCGCTGGCCCAAAGCCGGCAATTCAATGAGGCCCGGGCGCAGCTCGAGAAAGCAGTTCAATTGAACCCCGATTGGGCGGACGCCCACATGGTCCTGGGGGAGCTTTTGGTTGTACAGGGAAACTTCGGCGAGGCGCTGCCTCACTTCCAAGAGGCGGCTGCCAGCGCCGACCCGGCCATCCGCCGGAGAGCCCTGGAATCGCTGTCAATGATTCTAAATAATCAATGAAACACTCCATGCAATACGGAGGAGCTACCCTGGTCGGAGGAGTGGTTTCTGGCCGTTTGCCTGATATGGATAGCCGGCCTGATCTGATGCGGCAGAGGCCGCAATCGAATGCATGGGGCGTTCACTGCTGGCCGCGCAGCCAGCTAATCAGCAGCCGTAGCTGCTTCGGCGCCAGTCGTTCGGCAAATTTGGGCATCTGGTTGCGGCCATCGTAATAGCGGGGTTCGCTGGAGTCGCGAACCATTCCCAATAACCACTCTTCCGAACCGTAGCCGGTCAGGTCGGGGGCCGGTATCATCCCACTGTTTGGCGGAATGCCGGAGTGTTGCAGATTGTGACACTGGCTGCAGGCTTGAGCCCCAGCTCGAGAACCCGAGGCAAACACTTCTATTCCCAGCGTAATTAAATCCTCTGGGATCGGTCTTTCGGGAAAAGCCTGGCTGGCCAGGAATGCCGCCACGGCATCGATTTCTCTGTCGGTCATTCGTTCGATGTTGCCTCGCGACCACATCGCCATCATTCCGTTTTTATGCTTGGTGTAGCCAAAAAACCGCGGATCAGCGGGGTCTTTCAGGAAATCGCGGATCCAATCCTGAGTGCCAAATCCAGCCAGATCGCTGGCGCCGGCTGTGGCTGCTAGCTGCCGCCCATTGCGAATCTCCAGCACCGGGAGGCCCGTACCGTTGTGCCCATTCCAGCGATGGCAGGCCGAGCAGTTATTTCGGAAAAGAATCGGTCCTTGCACCATTGGATCGTTGCGGAGTAGCGTGAGCGCGCCTGCTTTGGGAATTCCTCGATCCTGAGCCAGCGTAATGACTCGCTCGGCCTTCGTCTGGGCTCTAATGACGGCGTTCCGGTAAAGAGGATCCGCCCGATCCGCCTGGATGGCTGTCCAGGTGAGCAGGGTGACACTCGTGAGCAAAGCGAGAGTCAGGGTGAGGCAGACCTGATGTCCCAAACGGCTGCGGCCTAGAAAGGGAAAGAGTAGAAGCAGGCCGATGATCAGGGAAGGAACAACGATGGCGCCAATGATCTCCGTCTCTCCCGGGAAATACTTCAAAAATTGAAAGAGAAAGAGGAAATACCATTCCGGCCTTGCCGCCAGATAGGGCTGGGAGGGATCTGCCGGCGCTTGAAGCGCCGCCCCGGCTTCAGGACCGGAGACAAAGCCTTTTTCCGGTCCCCCCCACAATACGAGAAGGATGACGGCCACTAATACTGCCAGGCAGGCGATGCTGTCCCGGAGAAACTGTGAAGGCCAAAAGGTGGCCGTTCCTTCGGCCCTTGGAGGGTGAGTCACGCCATGGCGGCGAAAGAGGGCGACATGTGCTGCCACCGCCAGAACGAATAACATCGGCAGCAAACCGGCATGCAGGGCGAAAAAGCGCGTCAAAGTGTGATGCCCATAAGAGGGGCCGCCCACCAGCAGTCGCTCTAAATATGGACCCAGGATCGGAGTAACCCCGATGATCTTGGTTGTAACCTGGGTCGCCCAGAATCCCTTTTCGTCCCAGGGCAGAAGGTAGCCTGTAAGCGCCAATCCCAGTGTGATGAACATCAGCATGAGGCCCAGCCACCAGTTGATCTCTCTGGGCCGCCGATACGCTCCCGCGATCACCACTTGAAGGAGATGGACTGCCACCAGGACCACCATGGCCTGAGACGTGTAGTGGTGCAGACCACGGATGAACCATCCGAACTGCATCTGATACTGGATGAAATAGACGCTCTCCCAGGCCGTCTGGGCGGAGGGGCTGTAGGCCGTCCACAGCAATAACCCTGTGAGGACCTGAAGCACAAACGTAAAGAGCAGCGTGCTTCCCCATACGTAACGCCATTTGGCCCCGCCGGGAATGTGCTCGAAGAGAAGTTTCAGACGCAGATTGCGGCAGCCGGTCCGTTCGTCAAGCCAGTCTCCCAGACTACTCATGAGAGCGCGATCTTTTCCTTTGTCCCCTGCTGGAATTTCTGATAGCGGACGTATACATCGTTCCCCTGCACCTCTACATCGAGTTCGTCCAGGCCGCGCGGGGCCGGACTGGCAGCTTCAGCAACCGAACCGTCCAGACGGAATGAGCTTCCGTGACAGGGGCAGAGGAAACGCCGCTTGGTGGTTTCGTAATTGACAAAGCAGCCGGCGTGCGGGCAGATCACCTGGAAAGCATCAACCTTGTCAGCCCGGCGGATGAGATAAACGGATCCGATCGGTTCGTCCTCATAGGTATTCCAGGCATCGGTGCGTTTTCCTTCAACGGTAAATCGTCGGGGCATGCCCATAGGCAGACTGTCAACCGAGGTCACTCGAATGAATCCCTGCTCCGGGGATTTGCGCCGCAGCGGATCCAGGAGAAATTTGGTTCCGGCGCCTAAAGGAATAAACAGGCTGATGGCGCCGATCAGCAGAGAGGCGACTTTCTTCAGCAAATCACGGCGTTCTAATTCCACAATGCAGAAGACTATTCCAAAAATGAGCGAAAATCCAGCCGAACGTGATTTGTGATTTAATGTATTGAAACTTAAAGAGACGCCCTTTATACTAACGAAATAAGGAGGCCCGAATGGAAAAGCGTTCCAGATTCGAAATCCTCATCATTAAGAGGAGCACATGTTAGGTCGTCGAACCGCATGGATCTTTTGCTGCCTGGCGAGTTTGTTGGTGGCCGGCGGCTTTATGTGGAGACTGGAAGCGCAGCCGCCATCCCTTCAGGAAGCCCAACCGCAATCCACCGATGCACCCGCGCCGCATCTAGCCGTCATCCAGCAAAATTGTATTTTCTGCCACAACGAGACAATGAAGACGGGGGGACTCGCTTTCGAGACCGCCGCCGCTCATGAAGTGGGCGAATACCCGGAAATTTGGGAGAAGGTGGTCCGGAAGCTTAAAGCCCGCCAGATGCCGCCGGTTGGAATGCCCCGGCCGGACGAGGAGACGTACAAAAGGGTGGTGTCCTTTCTGGAGACCTCGCTGGACAAAGCGGCTGCGGCCCATCCCAACCCCGGCCGAACCGCTACCTTTCGGCGGCTGACGCGAACCGAATACGAGAACGCCGTTCGCGACCTGCTGGTGGTGCAGATCGATGGCGACTCGCTGCTGCCCCCGGACGAGCCTGCTGAGGGCTTTGACAATGTAGCAGTAGAAAATCTCTCGCCCATGCTACTGGAACGCTATGTATCTGCGGCCGAGAAGATCAGCCGATTGGCGGTCGGGCGCCCCATCTCATCTCCGGACGGCACTACCGTCCGGATAAAACCCGACATCACCCAGGAGAAGCACGTCCAGGGGCTTCCAATCGGCACCCGCGGGGGGGCCGCGATCCGGCACACCTTCCCGCTGGCTGGCGAGTACCTGATCCAGGTCCGTCTGGCACGGGACCGGAACGAGCACATCGAAGGTCTCAGTGAGCCTCACGAATTGGAGATTCTGTCGGACAACAAGCGGGTGGAGCTCTTCACGGTGACTCCACCCCCGAGAGGGGAGGGCCATCAGGATGTGGATGATCACCTTAAGGTGCGAGTGCCGGTGCAAGCCGGGCCGCATACGATTGGCGTGACATTCGTGAAGAAGCCTTGGTTGCTGCTTGAAACCTTGCGTCAGCCCTACGAAGCGCATTTTAACTTTTACCGGCATCCTCGAGTCCAGCCCGCCGTATACGAAATCTCGATCGTCGGGCCAAGCGAAGCTGCGGGTCCCGGGGAAACACCCAGCCGCGACCGGATCTTTGTATGCCGGCCGGCGAGCGCCAGCCAGGAAGACGATTGCGCTAAACGCATTCTGAGCACGCTGATGCGGCGCGCCTATCGGCGGCCGGTAAGCGATGCGGATTTTGAGAGAATAGCCGAGTTCTACCGGCAGGGCAAAGCGCAGGACGGCTTTGCAGCGGGCATCCAAAGAGCTTTATCCGCCGTTTTGGTCAGTCCGGAATTCCTGTTTCGCATTGAAGAGGATCCTGACGGGATTGCGCCGAATACGCCCTATCGCATCAGTGACCTGGAGTTGGCCTCCCGGCTGTCTTTTTTCCTGTGGAGCAGTATTCCGGATGACGAGTTGCTCGATGCGGCTATCCGCGGGGAGCTGAGTAAGCCTGAGATGCTCGAACAGCAGGTGCGCCGCATGCTGGCGGACCCGCGCTCGCGGGCCCTGGTGACGAATTTTGCCTCCCAATGGCTGGAGCTGCCCAAGCTCGAATCGATCGAGCCGAACATGCGTTTATTCACGGGCTTTGACGACAATCTGCGGCAAGCTTTTCGGAAGGAAACCGAGTTGTTTGTCGAAAGCATCATCCGTGAGGATCGAAGCGTGCTTGACCTGCTGGATGCGGACTACACATTCGTGAACGAACGCCTGGCCAAGCACTACGGAATTCCGCACGTGTACGGCAGCCGCTTCCGGCGCATTGCGCTTGAGGAGGACAGCAAGCGAGGAGGTCTGCTTGGCCACGGGAGTATTCTGATGCTGACCTCCTATGCCACCCGGACCTCGCCCGTCATTCGCGGGAAGTGGATACTGTCGAGTCTTCTAGGGATGCCGCCTCCACCTCCGCCTCCGGATATCCCGGACCTCAAAGACAACACCGTGGACGGGAGCCTTTCCGTTCGGGCGCGACTCGCCGAGCATCGTAAGAATCCGACTTGCGCGCGCTGCCACAATCTGATCGATCCCTTGGGCCTGGCGCTCGAGAACTACGACGCCATCGGCCGCTGGAGAACCGTCGAAGCGGAAGCGGGAGAGCCGATCGATGCTTCCGGAGGGTTTCCTGACGGCAGTGAATTCGTGGGTGTATCCGGCCTTGAAGAAGCGATGCTGCGCCGCCCCGAGCTTTTTGTCACCACCCTGGCTGCAAAGCTGTTGACTTACGCGCTGGGTCGGGGAGTCGAATCCTATGACGCCCAGGCAATCCGCAAGATTGTCCGAGAGGCAGGGGCGGAAAATTTCCGGTTTTCTTCCCTCATCCTGGGAATCGCCGAGAGTAAACCATTTCAAATGAGGAGATCCGGGGCTAGTTAAGCCAACGGCTTCAAATGATGAGGAGATCACAATGATTGTTACAAAGAAGGCTTTACCGCGACGGATGTTCCTGCGGGGCGTGGGGGCCACACTGGCGCTGCCGCTGCTGGATGCGATGGTTCCCTCCATGACCGCTCTGGCTGCGACGCCGGCCAATCCAGTGCGCCGCCTGGGGTATGTCTACATGGCCATGGGGTGCAGTATCAATCGCTGGACGCCTCCTGGCGAAGGCAAACTCAGCGAGCTTTCGCCCTCCCTCCAGTCGCTGGCCCCCGTGAAGGATGATGTTACGGTCCTCACTAATTTAAACCTGAAAAGCGCTTATCCGGGCACGCACGCCACCTCCAACGCTTCCTTCCTGAGCTGCGCCAAGGCGAAGTGGACGGAAAGCAGTGATTATTACCTGGGAACGACGGTCGATCAAATCGCCGCCAAGCGGATCGGCCAGAAAACGCGGTTGCCTTCCCTGGAGTTGGCAATGGAGGTGATGGAGACGGTAGGTCAATGCGACAACGGGTACGCCTGCGTCTACCAGAACAATCTTTCCTGGTCCTCGCCGACCACTCCTCTTCCGTATGAGGCTAACCCGCGGGTCGTCTTTGAGCGCCTGTTCGGCGAGGGGGGAACGCCGGAGGAGCGGCGCGCCGCACTCCAGAGGAGAGCCAGCCTTCTTGATTTTCTCCAGGAAGATGTCTCTCGCCTGAAGAAGGATCTCGGCCCAAGCGATGTCAACAAGATTTCCGAATATCTGGACAGCATCCGCGAGGTGGAGCGCCGCATTGACAGGGCTGAGGCAGAGTCGGTGGAAAATCCGCTGCCCGATTTCGAGCGTCCCGTGGGCGTGCCGGCCGACTATGCCGACCACGCGCGCTTGATGTTCGATTTGCAGGTGTTGGCGTTCCAGGCCGACATTTCCAGAATTATCACCTTTCAACTCGTTCGTGAAACCAGCAACCGAACCTATCCGGAGATCGGCGTTCCCGATCCACATCACCCTCTCACCCATCACGGAAATGATCCGGAGAAGGTTGAGCAGGTGGCCCAGATCAATGCCTTTCATGTGTCGCTCTTCAGCGACTATCTCCAGAAATTGAAGGCCACTCCCGACGGCGACGGCTCGCTGCTGGACCATTCACTTTTGCTGTACGGCAGTGGGATGGGCGACCCCAACGTTCATAGCCACGATAATTTGCCTATTATTGTCTCGGGCGGCGGTCTGAAGGGCGGCCGGCACATCAAGTATGTAGAGCCAACTCCTCTGGCCAACCTTCACCTGACGCTGCTCGAAAAGGTGGGAGTGCATCTGGACTCGCTCGGGGACAGCACCGGCAGGCTGAATGAACTGCTCGCTCCGCTTTCGGTGTGATTCAGACGGAGGAAGACAGGAGACAATCACGATGAATTTGAAACAGCTCAGCGGATGGGTTATGGCTATGCTCCTGTGCGCGGCCACGGTGACGGGAGTCGATTCTAATGCGCCCCTGGCGGATGCCGCCGAAGAGATGGACCGGGCGAGGGTTCGAGCTCTGCTCGAACAGTCGGTGAACGTGAATGCCGCACAGGTCGATGGGATGACTGCCCTGCATTGGGCGGCCTATCAGGATGATCTGGAAACGGTCAAGCTGTTGGTGGAAGCCGGCGCCGACGTAAAAGCCACGAACCGTTATGGCGTGACGCCGCTCGCGCTGGCCTGCCAGAATGGAAACGGGCCGATGGTGGAGCTGCTCCTGGATTCCGGCGCTGATCCCAATGCCGCGCTTCCCGGAGGGGAAACCGCATTAATGACCGCAGCCCGCACGGGCAGGATGGATCCGGTCAGGATCCTGATTTCACGCGGCGCCGATGTAAACGCTAAAGAAACCCGGCACGGGCAGACCGCCCTGATGTGGGCGGCGGCGGAAGGTCCCGTGGAGGTTGTGGAGGAGTTGATCAAGGCTGGAGCGGACTTCAAAACTCCTTTGCCCTCCGGGTTTACGCCCCTCCTGTTCGCAGTGAGGCAAGGCCAGATTGAGGTCGTGAAGGCTCTGCTCGAGGCGGGGGCGGATGTCAACGAGAGCGTACAGCCCCTGGAATCCAAGGAGAAGGGTGGTTACGGACGGCGACTCCGGGCGGGCACGACTCCGCTGCTCCTGGCGGTCTCCAACGCTCATTATGAATTGGGGGCCTTTCTCCTGGACGCGGGCGCGCACCCGAATGCCAACGCGACCGGTTACACGGCCCTGCATGCGATCGTGCCGGTTCGAAAGCCGGGCGTTGGGGATAATGATCCGGCTCCGGAGGGATCCGGAAACATGACCAGTATCGAATTCGTGAAGAAGCTCGTGGCCCACGGAGCGGACGTGAACGCCCCAATGACCAAGGACGTGAATTTGACCAACACGCGTCTGAATACGATGGAGGCCACGCCCTTTCTACTGGCCGCCCAAACCGCCGCCGCCGAATTGTTGAGGCTGCTGGCGGAGCTGGGCGCCGATCCACTGCTTCCGAATCAAGATAACAGCACCCCGCTGATTGTGGCGGCCGGACTGGCAACGCGTTCTCCCGGCGAGGACGCCGGCACGGAGGAGGAAGTCCTGGAAACGGTCGAGCTGCTCCTGGAGTTGGGCAACGATATCAATGCCGTAGACAAGCACGGGAACACCGCCATGCATGGGGCAGCTTTCAAGAACCTCCCCAAGGTCGTAAAGTTTCTGGCCGAAAAAGGCGCCGACATCCAGGTCTGGAATAAGAAAAACTTTTATGGATGGACGCCCTTGGCCATCGCCGCGGGCTATCGGTTCGGCAACTTTAAGCCTTCTCCCGTGACGATGGACGCCATTCGTGAAGTGATGCTCGCCGCAGGCGTCACTCCGCCGGACAAGATCGTCGCCGAGACCCAGCAAATTTATTAGGCTTCTCATCGCCTCAGATTTTTCTTGACTAGTTTCATCCGCTCAGCCTATAAAAGTGGAAAGTTTTTCCATTTTCACATTCGGGGAGGATTGATTTATGGCCGCATCGATACGAAATCTGGGGTTGGTTGTCTCGATTATTGTGTTCTTCATCGCCGGCACTGATCAAGCTCAGCGCACGACGGGCAGTCTGGGGGGAGTGGTGCAGGATGAGAGCGAGGCTCTCATTCCGGGCGCGGATGTTACCGTTACCAGCCAGCGTACCGGCATCGTGCGCACGGCAGTGACCAGCGACGTGGGTACATTTTTTGTCCCATCACTGCCTCCCGGTAGCTACTCACTCAGAATAACCATGCCCGGCTTTAAATCTTTCGAACAGACGGATATCCCTGTAGAGTCCGCCCGAGATGTCCGGGGCACGTTCGTTTTGCAGTTGGGAGAAGTAACTGAAATAGTCACCGTTGAAGGAGCCGCCTCTTTGATTAATACGGTCGGGGCGGAGCAAAGGTTGGGCTTGGATTCGATTCAGGTAGAGAGTCTTCCCAATCCGAACCGCAATATCACCAACCTCCTGGTCCTCAACCCTGCAGTCACCGTGACCGGTGGACACAGAGCCGCGCGGTTGAATGGTATGGGCAGGCATGCTTCCAGCTACACCATGGACGGCATCGAGGCCAGCGGCAGCACCGAAGGCAATCTGATCTCGCAGTACTCAGGCACAAATAAGATCGACCTGATCAGTACCGAAGGAATACAGGAAGTTCAAATCATCAAAGGCGTCGTTCCGGCTGAATACGGCAATACGGTCTCCGGACAGGTGAATATCATCACCAAATCGGGCACCAGCGAGATTCACGGCTCTCTGTTCCACCTTTACCAGACTCATGCTTTAAACGGCCAGGATCCTTTTCTCTCATCCAAGCCCAAGCTGGTCTACAACCAGTTTGGAGGTTCAGTCGGATTTCCGATCCTAAAAAAGGGCATCGGATTTGTGTCCCAGGCTTTTGGCTTCGTGGCCTATGAGGGCTATGAAGAGCGGCGTGTGCGCAGGGTCCAGGAGGATGTTCCGACCCAGTTGGCCCGCGACGAAATCCTGGCTTCACCCAATTTTGACAGCCGGGAACAGCAGATCCTGAAGCTGATTCTGGATCCTCTCCCCTTTCCCAATCAGGAACTGGACAGCCCCATCGGCGGCCAGTTCCGATCGGCGCGGCCGCAGCCGGGGGAAGATGACACGATTCTGGTCAAAAGCGATGTCCATTTCGTAGATGGAAGCTTTCTTTCTTTCACCTGGAACCGGCTGGATCCCTCTTTTATTCGGCCCGGCATCGTCCCTCTCGACGACCGCACTTGGTTCGATAATGCCAACCGCTACGCCGCAAGCTGGTTCAAGGGAACGGGAAGTTGGAGCCTCGAAAGCCGATTCGGACTGAGCCTGATCGATCAGGTTCGGCTCGATGTCATGTTTGAGGAGTTAAGGGATCCGGTGTTTGAAGAAGTAATCCCCTTTACCCGACGAGTGCCCACCTTCGATACCCCTGACTTTGAAAGCATCGGCGGAGAAGTTTGGAACACTGACTCGACCACCTATACGCTGGATCAGAAGATCGGGCACATCCGGGGAAATCACAGCATTAAATTTGGCGGCGGCTACCAGTATAAGGCCGGCAATCGCACCAATCCTGAGATGCCCAGCTTCGACTTCAAAAATTACCAGGATTTTCTTGCCAACCGGCCCAACCGGGTGACTTATACTTTCGGCGAGCCCAACCACAATGGCCGGATCTTCCTGTTTGGATTCTTTTTTCAGGACGACTGGAAGGTCCATCAGAACATTACTCTGAATATGGGACTTCGCTATGATTTCATCTCCAACTTTGTCGCCTCTCGAAGAGATAGCGGCGAGAACCAGACGGGGAGAGGCGTCGATTTGACCAACCTGAATCTGGAACCCCCTACCAACTGGGAGATATTTGATTTCGGGCGGCCGCTTCCAGCGTCCAAACCCTTCGATCATGATCCGGTGAATTTCGCGCCCCGTTTTGGCTTTAACTGGGATCTGACCGGTGAAGGGGAAACGGTTTTGCGGGGCGGCTTCGGTGTGATGTTTGCGCCCAACACCATCGCTACGCTGCGAGATGTAGTTCAGGACTTGTTCGTTCCTCGTCGTGTGCGGTTTTCAGGAGACGAGATTTCGCAATTTGGACTCCGCCTGGGGACCTTGAATGCGGAGGGCCGGGATATTGTCAGAACTCGTTCTCTGGCCGGAGGTTTTAACCCACTCCCCTTCTCACTTTACAATCCGTTTTTGGAATCCCCCTATAGCATGAATTACACGCTGGGCATCCAGCATGAGATGATGCAGGACACCGTCATCGAGATCGATTACGTGGGCCAACGAGGGGTGAAGTTTCCACTGAACCGGGACGTCAATGAGCCGGATCGTCTGACTGGGCAAAGGCCCAATCCGCGGCTGGCAGGGGTCAGCTTTTATATCGACCAGTCGCAGAACAGCGTTTACAATGCGATACAGGTGGCCCTGAAAAAGCGCTTTACCAGGGGTTTGTCGTATGGCATGACCTATGCCTATGGCAGGGCCTTGGCGACCAGTGGTTCTGACACGGGCGCTCGTTTTGGTTCCGATAATATTGAAAATTGCTGCCAGGAGTTTTTTAATCCACTGCTGGCCAGGGGCCGCGTTCCCGGAGATATTGAACACAACTTCACGGCCAACTGGTTCTATCAACTACCGTTCATGCAAGGACAAAGCGCCACTATTCGCAACCTGCTGGGAGGCTGGACCTTCGCAGGCATCGTTCGAGCTCAAACGGGAACACCGCGTGGCGTAAGTCAGCGGGGAGGCCGCGGCGTGAATCGACCTGACGTGCTGGATATTGGGAACGCCAGATTTGAGGACTTCGACCAGACACTGCAGTTCTGGAATGCGGCAGCCTTCGAAGTCATTCCACTCAGTCCGGCCGGTATGCCCATCCGGGCCGGCAATGCCAATCGAGCGCTTCTGAGCGGGCCGGGATTCTGGACCATCGATGCTTCATTTGGGAAGGAATTTGTGATGAGGGAAAACATGCGCTTGAGGTTTCAGTGGGATTGGATCAATGCCTTCAACCACGTAAACCTCGGCGGCCCCAGGAGCAATCTCACCTCCAGCCGCTTTGGCAGAATCGAAGGGCTTGGGGGTGGAATGAGGGTGACGCAGCTTAATCTCAAGCTGCTGTTTTGAAATGATGTACCGTGCCGTTGCGGTCAGGAGCGTGCTCCTGACCGCCTTTTTCTTCTTGGGTTTGCCAGCCTTCGCGGCCGCTGAGGGCCAACAGGAGCAACTCCGCAAGGAAGAAAAGATCGATTATTATCAGAAGTGGCTGGCGGAAGACGTCCGCTACATCATCACTTCTGAAGAGGCGGAAGTTCTAAAAGCTCTCACCATGCCTGAGGAGAGGGAGCACTTTATCGAGCAATTCTGGTTCAGGCGAGATCCCCATCCTTCTACCGCCATCAATGAATTCAAAGAGGAGCATTACCGGCGAATTGCCTATGCCAATGAGCATTTTGACGAAGGTACGGACGGCTGGCTGACTGATCGCGGGCGTATCTACATTATTCACGGCCCTCCCGATGGAATTGAGTCTCATGTCGCTGGAGAGATCTCCTACGAGCGTCGTCCGGAAGAGGGAGGAGGTACTACCGCAGTGTTTCCCTTCATCCGGTGGTCATATCGCCATATCGATGGTGTCGGAGACAACGTGGAGTTGGAGTTTGTGGATAAACGATTCACCGGCGCCTATAAGTTGACGACTGATCCCTTCGAAAAGGACGCTCTGATGCATACCAATTTTGGCCAGACTCTGGCTGAAATGGCGGGTTTTGCTGAGAGAGTCGATCGTTACCGTTACTCTCCCGGTTTTGACAAGATCGACCTGCGAGGCTATCGCGAGCAGGATAATCCATTTGAAAAGTACCGTAGGCTCATGAAAATGGAGGCGCCTCAACCCATCAAATACCGGGATCTGGAGCAGGTAGTCGAGACCAATATTACTTACCAGGCTTTTCCGCTGAAAGCGCGTTTGGACTACTTCAGACTTGACGAAGATCATGTCCTCGTCTCCGCCACCATTCAATTTCCGAATCGCGAGCTGGTATTCCAGCAGAGCGGCAACGTTCATGTGGCCATGATGGCCGTTTATGGCAAGGTGACCGATCTGAGTGGACGAGTCGTCAAAGAATTCGATCATGAGATCATGACCTCCTATCAGTCCCGGCTTCTCCAGAAGGGTTTGAGCGAAGTGTCCATGTACCAGAAAAACATGATGTTGGAACCGAGGATGCGCTACAAACTCGATCTCGTGGTCAAGGATCTCAAGAGCGGGAAGATGGGAGTGATCCGGCAGGCGATTATCCCTCCCTTCTACGGCCATGAAAAGCTCGCCAGTAGTTCGGTCATGCTGACCAGTGCCATGCGCACACTGAATTCGGCTCCCGAACAGGACCAGATGTTTGTATTGGGTGATGTCTACATTCGCCCCAAGCTGGAGCAGGTATTCTCAAGAGAAAGGCCGCTGGGGGTTTACTTACAGCTTTACAACGTCACTCTCGATCAGAGCAGCCTCTTGCCCTCACTCAGGGTGATCTATAGAATCGTTCAGGATGGCCGCCTGCTAAAAGAAGTTGTCCACGCCGAAGGCGAGTCCACACAGTACTTCTCGCCTGAACGAATTGTCCTGATTCAGGTGATGGCTCTCGAGGATCTAAAACCGGGCGAGTACAGCCTTGAGATTGAATTTCAGGATCAAATCGGTGGACAGCAACTCTCAACGCGCGACCGCTTCGAGGTAGTCGAAGGTGATTTACACCAGCTTCGCTTGTCTTCTTCTAATCCTGCTTCCCCTCAGTAAACAGGATGACCTGCGCCGGCTAATCCAGGAGAATCCCGAGAAAGCTCTGCCGAAAGTACAGGTTCTCGTGCAAGAGAACCCTTCCATCGAGACCTACCTTTTAATGGCCCAGTCTTGGTCTCGTGTGGATGCCCATCAGTCACTCCCCTGGTTGGAGAAAGTGTTTCAGCTCGATCCCGAGCACAGGGATGCCTGGCAGCTTTGGGCGGATATCATGAGCGCCGGCCGGCAGCACGAGTTCGCCATATTTCGTCTGGAACAGCAGCTCGAGCGAAAGCCTGAATCCGCATATCTTCAGCTCTTACTGGCCCGGCTTTGCGTCAGCACGAATGCTTTTTTGAAAGCCGAACAGGCCTTCCATAAGGTCGCGGAGATTGATCCTTCCGATTTGAAGCAGCATGCTTTGTACTCTTTAGGCTATCTGTATCAGTCATTAGGCAGAGTAGAGGAGGGGATACTCCACTTCAGGAAGGCTTTAGAGGTGAATGCCTCCTTTATCCCAGCTCTGACTGGGCTGGCTGAGCTCCTGATCAACCTGGGCCGGTGGGATGACGTGGGATCGCTTTTGGATCGGGCTCGTGATGTCGCTCCCCAGAATCTGGAAGTTCTGATGCTGATGGGCCGTTACCACCTCGAGCAGGGCGAATGGGAGCGGGCCGCAGCCATTCTGCAGTCTTTGCTGAGCAAGGAACCTGATCACCTGCAGGGACATTTCTTCCTCGCCAGGACCTACCGGGAGGCGGGAGATTTAGTAAAAGCCAGAGAGCAGCTCGAGATCTTCCAGGAATTGAAGCTCAGGGCTCGAGCTGAGACGCTGGACCGCTACCAGGGACTGGCGATACAGGGGGGAAAATGAGGCGAATCATCTGCGCCTCGGGCTTATCCGCTCTCATTTATTTCTCAGTTATGGCAAATGATGTAGAGGCCCCTTTCGTGGAAATGGCTCGAGTTTTCGGCGTCCGGTTCCATCATCAAAACCAGGCCACCTCAGAGAAATACATGATGGAAATACTGGCGCCGGGAGTGGCGCTTCTGGATTTTAACGGTGACGGCTGGCTCGATATCTATTTTGTCAATGGCGCCCAACTGGAAGATCCGATGGGGCCGGGCCAGGTGCCCGATAAGACGGAGCCGCGCTTCTGGAATCGATTGTTCCGCAATCGTGGGAACGGCAGCTTTGAGGACGTGACTGAGAAGGCCGGCGTCCGGGGTAGCGGTTACGGTATGGGCGCCGCCGTCGGAGACTACGACAATGACGGAGATCCGGACCTTTATGTGACCAATTACGGAAACAATATTCTTTATCAGAATAACGGCGATGGAACCTTTGAAGAAGTGACGGATGCGTCCGGCACAGGCGACACACACTGGAGCTCCAGCGCGGCCTTCTTTGATTACGACAATGACGGCTGGCTGGATCTTTACGTGGTCAACTACCTGGACTACAGCTTTGAAAAGAACATTTACTGCGGGGAGAAAAGAGCCGGATTTCGTTCATATTGTGGCCCTACCAACTTTCAAGGCGCTCCTGACAGCCTCTTTCGAAATAACCACGATGGAACGTTTACAGATGTGAGCCATTCCTCCGGTGTGGCAAATCCCGACGGGAAGGGCCTCGGGGTTGTCACGGGCGATTACAATCTGGACGGCTACCAGGATATTTACGTTGCCAACGATTCGGTCATGAACTTCCTCTATCGCGGAGGATCGAATCAAAAATTCGAGGAGGTAGGCCTGCTGGCAGGCGTAGCTTACAGTGGCCAGGGGGCAGCCGAGTCCGGAATGGGCGTGGACATGGGCGATTATGATGAAGACGGCCTTCCGGATCTTGTCGTAACCAACTTGTCGTTCGAGGGGACTCGGCTTTACCGCAACCAGGGGAGGGAGCTCTTTTCAGATGTCAGCCTGAAGGCGCGGCTGCAGGATAGCCTGCTGCTGGTCGGATTTGGCGTCGCCTTTCTAGACTTTGATAACGATCAGGACCTGGATCTGTTCACGGTCAATGGTCATATAGTCGATAATGTGCATCTTTATCAGGATATTCTCAGCTTCAAGCAACCCAAGCAGCTTTACGAAAATTTAGGGAATCATTTTTCTTACCTGGGCAAAACCGCGGGCGTCGACCTGAACAGACCCGGGGTAGGACGGGGCCTTGCCGTGGGCGACTTGAACAATGATGGCGCTCTCGATGTCGTGGTGGGAAATTGCGGCGCCGCCGCTGAAGTTCTGGTGAACCGGGCAGGAGTGAAGAAAAACTGGCTGATGCTCAATCTGCGGGGTACTCGTTCAAACCGCGACGGGGTGGGCGCCAGGGTGGCGCTGCATGCAGGAGGCAAAGTGCTGCATGGGCAGAAGAACGGCGGAGGCAGTTATCTTTCTGCCCATGACGGCCGTATGCACTTCGGCCTGGGCTCAGCCGATCGCATAAAACGCCTGGAAGTCCTGTGGCCTTCAGGCCGGCGCCAGATTATGGAGAACATGAGTGTGAATCGCGTTTTAACAATAACCGAGCCCGAGCCACGAATTACCCGGATTATCACGGATTAAATCCGCGTAAATCCATGTAATCGTGGCATGTATTTAGTTAACGCGGTTGATCCTCTCTATGGTTTCTTGTGCCTCTTTCCGAATTTTCGGATCTGAGTTTTGCGCGGCTTCTTTAAGGTGAGAGAGGGCCTCTCTAAAGTTGCCTTGGATGGCCAGAATCGTACCCAGGTTCAAGTGGGCTTCCGCCCAGCCCGGGTAATGCCGGAGGGCCTCTTCAAAGTGATATTGTGCGTGATGAAAGTCATCCCGTCGGGCCAGCAGCTTGCCCAGGTTATTATGCGCTGCCGCGAAATTCGGCAAAATGCGAATGGCATTACGGAAAGCCGTCGCTGCGCCCATCTCGTCCCCGGTTTCCAGCAATAATCCGCCCAGGTTGTTGTGAAGCTGAGGAATATCCGGGTCGAGCTCGATTGCCTGTCTTAAAGTCGAGATTGCTCCATCAAGATTCCCCAGTTGTCGATAAATCAGGGCCAAATCGTTGAGAGTGGTGGGTTCTTCCGTTCCCATAGCCGCCGCCTTTTCCAATACCTGCGCCGCCTGGGCGTATTGCCCCAGCTTGGACAAGGCAATGCCCATCTTGTGCTGGGCGGGCCATAGATCCGGCTCTCGCTGCAGAGCCTCCTTATAGAGGGGGACAGCCTTCTCGAACCGGCCGCTCTCGGAATAGCCTTCAGCAAGCTCAAAGTAAAATGCGCCTCCACCGGGCTTATATTTTTGGATAGCTGCCTCGAGACGCGAAATGCCATCTTCCAAGTTGGCATTGTCCTGGATTTGAGCCACCGCTGCGTAGAGATCTCCCTCGTCTGTTGAAGCCAGTTTCATGGGATAGTAGGAAACCACCTCTCCCAGGTACTGATGTCCATAGAACCGGCTCTCTTCGAGTGGCGCCAGCAACTCGCGCTGTGGCTTGAAACGCTGAATGGAGTGATCGGTCATAATCACGTGGACCACATCATCGGTGCGCCTCTTGGGCATATGGCAGTCCAGACAGTCCGGAGATTCAGTGTGTTGACCGGAAATGATTAGATTCTTAAGCGCAGGCTCATGGCAGCTCTGGCAGGCTTGCACGTAGTGGGCCTTTGCCTCGTCTCCACGCGGAATCCGGTGAGGATTATGGCAAGTGAGGCAGGTCAGGGCTCCATTGCTCTGCTGAAAGCAGGCGGACATCCGCAGCCGGTAAGGAGCGCTCACAATTTCGAATTTGTCATCGTTGCGGGTTCCCGGGGCATGGTCGAAATGGAGGATGTAGTCGGCCAGAGGCTCTCCCGGCCGGAAAGAATAAAAGCCGCGGTCATAGCGCCGCACATAGGGAGGGAGGCGCGCGCTGGTAGTCTCGAGATGGCATTGCATGCATACTTCCAACTGTCTCTCCGGGCTGAGGCGGGCGGGATTGGTGATTGCCGAGCGTATGCTCTCCAATGTAGCCTCGGGGGTTTGAACCGCCCTGATATGGTCCTGGCCTGGCCCGTGGCAGCGCTGGCAATCAATTCCTTCCGGGATTTGGCCTGTAAATCGTGCTTCACGCCCGAAATCATCGGAACCGGGTTCAATTGCGGGATAGCCATTGTGGCAGAACATGCATTCGTGTGTAATCCGGCGGCTAAAGGCTTGGTGATCGGATCGATCATAGCCCGGACTCATGGCCCAGAATCCGCCCTTCTCGCTGTACCATCCCACGGGAAGCTGAAAGAGCTTGCCGTCATCAGTTTTATTCAAGTATGTGCGGGCGTGGTTACCTGAACCAATCACAAAGTCAATCACTTTCTTCACTACGTTAATCTCACGGCCGTCGAGTCCGATTTGATGGCGGCGCTGATAAAATCTTCCGTCGCGCTCAAACATGGTGTAGTAGCGATCCGAAGCTGGGTGGTAAAAGACATTATTGTTCGTCCAGTCTTCAATGGTCTTGTCTGACTGCAGGCGAGAGAAGGATTTACCCATTCCGGTGTGCTGGTATGTCTCATATACATCGGAATGACAGGGCCTGCAGGCGTCAGGGTCTACGTAACCGGCATTGGATCTGGAAGTCAGAGGCGTCTTACCGGCATTGAGATCCGCTCCTGTCTCAGGCTTGGTGTTCGAAAAGTAGAAGAAGGTGAAAATGGCTGCCGCAATCAAGGCCGCCGCAACTATCGTGACTCTCTTTTTTCTCACCCTCTTACCTCGGTTATCACCTAAGCTTGCGTTATTTTACCCAAGGTTCCGGCAAAGTCGATCGTCTGGCAGTGGTACTTCGATCGGATAGAACGCTAAAATACACGAAATGAGCGCGAATGACACGAACCCGGCTCGCTACAGCACTGCACTGCGAGATAAAATTGTCAAAGCGAGCCGGGTTCGTGTCATTCGCACTCGGTTTGCGGGTTTCGCGGCCCCCACCCAACGAAAAACCTCCGTCCAATAATCGACTTTGCCGGAGACCCCTGAAATTCCCCTTGACAACTCTCTTCTCCAGCGACATGATTCCATGAAGTGGAAAGATATTCCATAGAATTTTCCAAGGCTTCCCAGGCAACAGGCTTACTGAAGGAGGAGGAATGAAGCCATCAACTCAAGGCAAGGTTTTAGTGTGTTCGGTTGCGGTTTTGTTGCTGGTGTCCACGCCAATTATTTGGGCCCAGGTGACGACCGCAAACTTGTACGGAATCGTAACTGATCAAACGGGTGCCGTGCTTCCGGGTGTGGACGTGACGCTGACGAACCAGGGAACCGGGAATGTGCGATCGCGCGTAGCCAATGATGTCGGAGAGTTTGTTTTCGAGCTGCTCCCGGTGGGGACCTACACGCTGCACATCGAAATGCCCGGCTTTAAGATTTTCGTGAAATCTGGCATCCGGCTAACAGCCGGCCAGAGCATCCGAGAAACTTATGTTTTGGAGGTGGGCGAGGTGACCGAAACTGTCACGGTTGAAGGCGGCACTACTCTCATCAGCACGGCTTCCACGGAACAACGGGAGACGCTGGATTCGATCAAAGTGAGGGAGCTGCCATTGTCCCGGCGCAACGTCACCGCCATTCTGGCCCTTTCCACGGGCGTCGACGTCGGCGGCGGTAGTGTGCGAATCAATGGCATGGGGAAGAGCGGAGCCGTGGTGACGGTGGACGGGACAGATGCGAACTCGAACCCCTCCGAAGGCCGGGCGATGGCTCAGTACGGGGGACGAAATTACATCGACGTGATGAGCATCGAGGCCATCGAGGAAGTGCAACTGCTGCGCGGGATCCTACCAGCCGAGTACGGCGGGGCGATCAGTGGACAGGTCAATCTCATCAGCAAAGCGGGGACGAACAGCTTTCACGGGAGCCTGTTCCACAATTATCGTTCCCACATTTTCAACGCCCGAAATCCCTTCGTGGTCAGCAGAAGGGAGGACGGCAGCAAAATCGACCAGCCCCGGGAGGTCTTCAATCAGTATGGAGGCTCGGTGGGCGGCCCGGTATTAACGGACAGAGCCTTTTTCTTCTTCACGTTTGAAGGCTATCGGGAGTCTCAATTCCAACGTGTCTCAATGAACGTTCCCACCCCCAAATTGCGCAGTGAGATCCTGAGCGCCCTACCCTTCCCCGCGACCAGGCTCCTGCTCGCTACTCTTCCATTGCCTTCGGTCGAACGAGATGAAGACATCGGGCGTTTTGAGGGGGTTGGACTGCGCGAGCGTTCTGAAGATCATTTCGTGGTTCGAGGAGATTATTTGCTGGCGGACAACAGCAATCTAGCCGTCACCTGGACCCGCAATCGCCCCTTCGGCCTGGATCCGCGCGCCTACTTGAATGGCTCGAACGACCGCACCTATGACTACGCTCAGGATCGCCTTAGCTTCCAATACGTCACCGGCAACCCTCTGTGGGCCTCGGAAACGCGCTTTGGCTATAACCACCAGGACATGTCGAGACTGGACCACATCTTTACCATTCAAGATCCCGACAATCCGGAAAATGTGGAATGGCAGCGCCGGATTCCCCGCATGTCCATTCGGAGGATCGGAGGCTGGGGGTCAGGAGAAGTTTGGTTGATGGACGGCACCACATACAGCCTGGATCAGAAGGTCAGCCGTCACATGGGACAGCACCTGATCAAATTCGGGGGCCGGTACTTATTAAACGGGGGAAGCCGGACCAACCCGGAAAATCCTTCTTACGCGTTCAACAGCAAGGAAGATATGTTCCTGAACCTTCCGAACACGGCCGTCTTCTCCTACGGATCTCACGGCCCACACGATTCCCGGCAATACGAATTCGGCTTTTTCCTGCAGGATGATTGGCGGGTCACACCCAAACTGATGTTGAATTTGGGCGTGCGCTACGACTTTTTTTCCAACAACGTTGTTACCTCTGATGGACCCGTTGAAGTTGTGGTGAAGAATTACGAGCTCCCAGCCACGGAGTCGGACTGGCGCATGTTCAAGTTCGGACCGCGGCGTCCCTTCGACAGGCCGACTGAACACGATGCGGGACTGAATCTCGGACCCAGAATTGGTTTTGCTTACAACGTAGACGGGCGAGGAAAGACCATCCTCCGAGGCGGATTTGGCACGCTCTTCGCCGCCCATGTGCCGGCCATCTACAGGCAATCCACTGCCCATCCCATCGTGCCGTTTCGAATTCGCTGGTCGCAGAGCGAGGCGGAAGCTCTAGGCGTGAACTTCCCCATGTATGCCGAAGATACACTCCCGATCGCCATCCGGGATACCGAAGAGGGGGGGGTGGAATTCGGCTTTTCGGCAATCGATCCGAATCTCCAGGCTCCCTATACGATGCACTATCAATTGAACGTGCAGCGACAAGTAGCTGGCGACCTCATGTGGGAAGTTGGTTTTGTGGGGAATCGCGGGGTGAAGTTCCCGATGCACCGGCGCATTAATCTGCCTGATCGCATCACCGGAGAACGACCCAACCCCACGTTCATTCTGGGAGGGCCTTACTACGTAGACAACTCAGAAAGCACCGTCTACAGTTCGCTTCAAACCTCCCTGCGCAAGCGCTTCTCAAATAACCTTTCCTTCGATATCCACTACACCTGGGGACAGGCTTTTGCCTATACAAATGGGGATGTGGGAGTCTACTATGGGACCGACGCCCAGGATAACGTGCAGGATTTCTGGAATCTAGCCATCGAGCGGGGCAATCCGACTTTTGATGCGAAGCATCGCCTCATCGCCGACTGGATCTACCAGCTGCCCTTTCTGAGTGACTGGGGAAATCCGGTCCTGCGGCACACTCTGGGAGGCTGGCAGATTTCGGGCATCTTCTCCGCCCGCACGGGTGAGCCGCGCATCGTCAGCCAGAGCTGTCCGCATTATGCTTGCCGTCCCGACTACGTCCCGGGACAGGATCCGGTGTTCGACGACTGGAAGCAGCAAGAGCTTCCCGATTCTCGCTGTACCTCGAATCTGGGCGCCCGCTGTGATGTGCAGTACCTGAACCTGGCCGCTTTTCAGGAAGTGCCCGAATCGGACACGGGTATCGCCATTCGGCCCGGGAATGTCTCTCGGAGCTTTGTGCGAGAGCCGGGCCGCTGGTCGGTGGCCCTGGCTCTGGCCAAGAATTTCCGGATTCGCGAAGGCATGAACCTTCAGTTCCGGATGGACATGTTCAATGCTTTCAATCACGTGAACCTGGGTGGGCTAAATACCAATATCAGCGGCAACAATCCGGGCCGGCTGGATAGCGCCGGTGGCATGCGTTCCATGCAGGCCGTCGTGCGGCTCGGGTTCTAAGCCTGGTGGATTCTTCTGGGAGGGGCCGCCGAACCCCGGGGTCCCCTCCCCAGGTACGCAAAGTATTTGAGACACACCAATTGGCGCATGCAAATATCCATAAAATTGTTCCTTTTATCCCTCCTCGGCTCGGTCCTGCTCGCCCGGATATCTGACTATCCTCCCGTCGAACAGGTTGAAGCCGAGTTCAGACGCCTCTTTGAGAACCGGGAAAAGGTTGAGCTTGATCCCCGGTCCGTGCTCGCCGAAGAAGGCGAGTTCATGGTCGAGCGGGGATCTTTTGCTGTAGAAGCTGGTGAGCGAGTGCCTTTTGTCCTTTACAAGACAAAGGACGCCGGCAATCCTCTGCCCACTGTTCTGGTTCTTCACGGAACAGGCGGCGACAAAGAAGGCGAGAGACAGATTTCGATGGTGCGCGAGCTGGCTCGGCGGGACTTTCTGGCGATCGCTGTCGACGGCCGCTACCACGGTGAGCGCGTGCCCGGCGGCGCCAATGGAAAAGAGCAGTACGAGGAAGCGGTGATCCGCGCTTGGCGGGAAAAGGATCCCAGTAAACAGAAGTACCCATTCCTTTACGAGACAGCCGCCGACCTCTGGCGAATTGCCGATTACCTGGAAAGCCGTCCTGATGTAGACAGGGATCGAATCGGCGTCATCGGATTCAGCAAGGGCGGGATGGAGATCTGGCTGGGAGCCTCTGTGGATGAACGCTACAAAGTGGCAGTGCCCGCGATTGCCATCCAAAGCTTCCGTTGGCAGTTGGAAAACGATCAATGGCAAGGCCGCGCCAAAACCATCTGGCGCGCCCACGAGACTGCGGCCGCAGACCTCGGAGAAAAAGAGGTCAATC
>JBOGJG010000018.1:0-7281 GCA_050747825.1 Acidobacteriota bacterium
CAGTTGCCTATTCCCGATAGGCGCCTTCCTCGCGCCTTGAATACGGGTCAAATCGCCTCCAGCGATAGCGCACTTATTTATGTTACGAAGCACTAGAAGAGTTTGCCGGGGGCCAAGCGGCACTTGGGCGAGCGTGACCGAGCCGCGACCGTGAGGGAGCGGCCCCCTGCCGGTCCGCTCGATTCAGGACGTTTCATTCAAGCATTTGCTTTTTGGAGGGGCGGGGGCGGAGGCGATTGGGGAGCGGTTGGCCGGTGTGGCGGTCGAATTCGTCGGGAGTGCGCATGGCGGGAAGTGTGTCGCCGGTCGTTTTTTGCCAATCTTCCAAAGCCTGGCGCATCTGATCGAGCCTATCGCTGTACTGGGGATCCTGTGCGAGGTTGACCAACTCATGAGGGTCGGCCTGCAGATCATAGAATTCCTCTTCGGGTCGGGGACTGATAAAGGGAGCCATTTGCTCCGGAGTCAGCTCGCCGGAAGCATGCAGGCGCTGCATGACCTGAAAAGTGGGGCTGCGCACCGCGTCGGCGGGAGGCGTACTGGCGAGATCGGTATAGTAATTCCGAATGTACTTATAACGCGGTGAGCGCACGGCTCGCTCATGGGCTTCGTAGTCGTGCCAGTGCCGCTCGGCAAAAACGTAATCGCGAACAGAAGCCTCAGGGTTCTCCAGCAGCGGCAGGAAGCTCTCGCCCTGGAATGTCGGGCTTTGCTCTATCCCGGCCAATTCCAGGAAAGTCGGAGCGATGTCTACCGTGCTGACCAGACTCGGACAGACGCTGTCCGGATTCACCTTTTGGGGCCAGCGCACAATCCAGGGCGTCTTGATTCCGCTGTCGTAAAGGGTGGTTTTGGCTCGTGGAAAGGGACGGCCGTTGTCGCTGATAAACAGGACGAAGGTGTTGTCCGCTTCACCCTGGCGTTCCAGTTCCGCCAGTACCTGGCCCACAAAGGCGTCGAGACGGCTGACCTCATCGTAATACAGGGCAAGATCCTTTCGGGTGTCGGGCACATCCGGCAGATAAGGCGGGACGACCGCATCCTCAACTCCGTGCGGCTGGGAAATGATGTTTTCGTCGTAGCCCCGATGTGGATCAAATGAAGCCAACCAGAGGAAGAAAGGCCGTTCACGGGGCCGGTCGCGCAGCAGAGGCACCCACTGTGTGGCGCCGCTTCTGGCATCTCGCGATGCAGGTTGTTCGACCTGCCCCTTGAGCGCTTCCTGGCCCGCCGGCAACTGAAACCCGGAAGCGCCTGCGTCTCTGATCTCATCAAAGCGGTCCCGAACTTCATCGCCCAGGTGCCATTTGCCGGCGGCCGCCGTCCAGTAGCCGCCCTGTCGAAGCATCTCAACAAAGGTGGACTGCTCCGCCGGCAGGGGCCAGTGCAATTGTTCGGCGTCTGTGCCGTGCGGATAGCGTCCTGTAATGATGCTGGAGCGACTGGGACTGCAGGAGCTGGTGGTGACAAATGCCTGGTCAAAGCGCATGCCCTCTTGTGCCAGACGATCCAGATTGGGAGTCTGGATGTCGGGATGGCCGTAGGCGCCCAGGTCGTCCCACGCCAGATCGTCGGCAATGATGAGTACAAGGTTCGGCCTGCCGGCCGCGGTTTCAGCCTCCGTGCAGGCCAGAACAGGCAAAATAGCTAAAATCGCCAAGACCGCAGTCGAACTGTGCATATATTCTCCAAAAATACAAAAATACAGGGAACGTCCCCCTATTTTCTCATAAGATATGCGGCACCATGAATATCAATCGAAGAGGTTTTTTAGCGGGTGCACTGGGCGCAGCCGCGCTCAAGGCGGGATGCGCTCAGAACGCGACCAGCAGTCAGGATTCATCCAGTGGACCACAGGAACAGGGGGCTTCGCTTGAACTCCAGGACTTCGAGCCGACAAGCATGCTGGCGGCTGAGGAGCATCTGGTTGCCAGGGCTCGCTATCCCGTGATTGACGCCCACACGCATGTGGGAAGGGTATTTCGCTCTGAGGGTGGGCAAGAGCAACTGGACCGTATTGTGGCCTGGATGGACGAACTGAACATCCAGACTCTGGTGAACCTCACCGGCGGGTATGGAGAGAGCCTCGAACAGACCGTGGCTGGATTCAAGGCGCGTCCGAGCCGTTTTCTGACCTGCACCGAGCCGGCATGGGACCGCATCCGCGAGCCGGACTATCCCGCCTGGCAAGCCGCAGAGTTGGAGCGGGCCAAAGAAGCCGGCGCCGTGGGGGTGAAGGTCCTGAAATCACTCGGTCTGTACCTGAGGGAGAATGGGGAGGAAGGTCCCTTGATCAACGTGGATGATCCCCGCTTCGACCCCATGTGGGAGGCTGCAGGAAAGCTCGACCTTCCCATCTTCATCCATACTGCCGATCCGGACGCTTTCTTTACACCCATCGACCGTTTTAACGAACGCTGGGAGGAGCTGGCCAATCATCCCGACTGGTCCTTTTACGGGAAAGACTACCCCCTCAAGGCCGAGCTGCTGGCGGCCCGCAATCGTGTGATCGAGCGTCACCCGGATACCACTTTCGTGTGCCTGCATGTGGCCAATCACCCGGAAAACCTGGATGAGATCTCGAGTTGGCTGGACCGCTACCCCAACATGTTTGTCGAGATCGGGGCACGCCTGGGCGAGTTGGGGCGTCAGCCGCATCGTGTCTCGAAGTTCTTCAATGATTACCAGGAT
Organism: Acidobacteriota bacterium; assembly: GCA_050747825.1. Lineage (GTDB taxonomy): Bacteria > Acidobacteriota > UBA6911 > RPQK01 > JBOGJG01 > JBOGJG01. The sequence goes on from JBOGJG010000018.1 coordinate 2,692, forward strand.
CGCATTCTCTTCGGCACTGATGCCACTCCGGACGGCAGTTCGGTTCCCCAGCAGGACCTCAGTCTGGAGATGTACCGCATTTATTTCCGCTTTCTCGAAACGATGGATGAATATTTCGACTACGCGCCCAGTCCGGTCCCGCCGCAGGGGCGCTGGAAGATCTATGGAATCGGGTTGCCGGATGAGATCTTGAAGAAGGTCTATCACGACAACGCAGCCGGAATCCTGGGGCTCATTTGACCAGCGGCCATTCCTTTGGATTTCCATGCTCGTCCACGACCAGATGTGTGCTGCCGGGAGGAAGGATCTGAAGCGACTTCAGGAACTCAATAATGGCGTTTTGATTGTAGGTGGTCAGCCGTTCAAAGAGCGCCGTGACCTCATCGGCTTCGCCGCGATGCGCGAGAATCGCCTCCCGAATGGTGGTGTATTGTCCATGGTGGAAGAAAGGCGGCTCATTGGCTATTCCCCACAATTTGCGTGTAATGAATCTACGATTTCGTCCGAAAAATTCCGGTGAGCCGGCCCGGGCCTGGTCCAGAGGCTCGATATTCGGATCGTTTTCATCGGCGCAGATATCATGAAGCTTGAGATCGGTAAAAGCCGGAACGTAAACCACGCCATCCGGCGCCATCTGCAGCCGCGGCCCCGGGAGCTCGGGATCGGTCAGATCCACTGCCAGCGACGGGGCTTCGCCCACCTGGAGATTGCCGGGAGGATTGAACGGGTTGGGCTCCGAAAAGATCCATCCTTGATTATCCAGCGGAAGGAAGGGGACATGGCAGGAGTTGCATCCTGCGCGTTCGAACAGTTTCTCCCCTTTGCGAATCGCCGCTTCGATCTCCGGGTCATTGGGGATCACCCGGCCGGGGACCGGCATGGTCGCTTGAAAGAGGGAGGCGGCCGTGACGTCCGCCCGCGTCATCTCATTTACGAATCCATCGCCGTCCGGGTCGGTGTCGATGCCGAAGCGTTCCGTGGGCTGGATGCCGTGGTGTTGGTTGAAAGCGTTGTTGGTAAACTCCCGCAGTGAAACAACAACTCCAGCCTGGTGAAAAGGCCTGATAACCAGGCTGGGTGGATTCGCCGTGCCGCTGGTCTTCAGGCTCAGCGGCGAAAGCCCTTCCACCTCCGACACGTCCCAACCTCCGTCGGCGTTCCGCCCGAGCGTTCCGAAGGAAATGCCTTTGGATACAAGGGCGCGTGCCTGACCAGGACCGATTGAATCTCTGATTTCCTGAAGGTCGGAGGTGACCTGCCGGGCCAGCATTTCAATGAATCCCGATCCAAACATACCGAGCGTGGCCCGCGAATTGCCGACGTTCTGCAGGGTGACCGGGTTCCCCTGTTCATCGATGGTGCTCTTGGTGGTCAGGGGATCGCCGAAAGAGTCCAGGGTTGCAAAATCGAAGCGTTGACCCAGCACAAAGACATTGGTGACGATGTCGCCGCCTCCGCCCACGACGCCAAAGGGTTGATTGTGACAGCCGGCGCAGGAATTGGCATCGGGCGCTGAGACGCGGTTGAAATTGCGCGGGAAAACGAGAGGGTCGTTGGGGTCCGAGAGCGGGGCTCCGGTGCCCTTGGTCAGCGGCCTCCCGCCACCCTCCTGGACAGTCCAGACGGCGGCCAGAAGCTTTTCTCCAAACTCCAGAAGCGATCCCATCGAAACCTCGAATTCTTCTCCATCCTGCAGATGCCTCTGGATTGAGACCTCCTGTCCGATGCGCGTTTCATGCTCAGCGAGCAGATAAGCAATGGATAGAAGAAGCGAAACAGCAGCGACACAAAGACAAGCAACTCCCTTGGACTTCATACCCCCAAACTCCTTTTCTAAACTGAATCAGTCTAAACGCAAATCTGACCTCTTGCTATCGGTGCTTCTCGACAGTCCCCTCCAGTCCAGTCTGTGGTTTAGGGCAAAAACGGTGTATCCCGCCTCGCTGAGCGTCCGGGCGTAAAGCTTGACCTGATCGCTTTTCTTGAGCGGACCGGGACCGTAGGCCAGAGGAGCGTGCCAGCCGCTCCCCGAGATGTAAATCACGCCGTAGCCGTTGGGATTCTCCGGATGGTAGACATCCATCAGCAGCGCCAACCCGGAATACATTCCATAAGTGACATCCGGTTCCACACGCGCCTGCGCAGATGCACTATGGGATCCCGATAAAAACAGGATCAAGAAAAGCAGCAGTGAGCGAACGGACTGCAGATTGGTTGCCACTATTTAGGTTGGGGCACGATCCTGATGTAGGGCAGCGGCGACCGCCAGCCGTCGGGATACGTCTGCCTGGCCTCCGCGTCGGACACAGCCGGAAGGATGATCACATCCTCGCCCGGCTTCCAATTGACGGGGGTGGCCACCTTCTGAGCCGCTGTCAACTGGCAGGAATCCAGCAGTCGCAGGATCTCATCGAAATTGCGGCCGGTGCTCATCGGGTACGTGAGCGTTGCCTTGATCTTCTTGTCGGGGCCGATGATGAATACTGACCGGGCGGTCGCATTGTCCGCTGGGGTTCTGCCGGCACATGTGTCTCCGGCCTCCGCCGGTAGCATGTCGTACACCTTGACGATCTTGAGTTCGGGATCCCCGATCAACGGGTAGTTGAGGGCGTGACCCTGCAAGGACTCGATGTCCTTGGACCACTTCCGGTGATCGTTGACCCCGTCCACGCTGATGCCAATGATCTTGCAGTTCCGCTTTTCGAACTCAGGCCTGAGACTGGCCATGTAGCCGAGCTCGGTGCTGCAGACGGGCGTGAAATCCTTCGGATGTGAAAACATGATTGCCCATCCCTTGCCGATCCACTCATGGAAGTTGATAGGACCTTCCGTCGTTTCGGCGGTAAAGTTCGGTGCTTCGTCGTTAATTCTTAATGACATGTGTATTCTTCCCTCTCGTATGACCTGTTTCTTGTTTGACCCAATGGTATCTTGCCTTGGAGACGGGTTCAAGAATGATTTTTTTAAACGTTAAAAAGGTTGAGATAAAAAATCACGATGTCTCACTCCTGCTCCGGGGCCGGGAATTTGCGAATGGGTGAGTAGCGCGGGTAAGTCTCAAAAATATCTCCGTTCTCGCCCATACGGGGGTCTTCGGTTTCGGTCAGATACTGCTCCAGCGCCTGCGCCAACTGGCTCTTGATTTCAGCGTGCTGGGCTGAGCCGGCCAGATTGTTCAGACAGCCTGGGTCCTGGCGGATGTCGTACAGTTCCTCGGCCGGACGCTTGTCCACGGCCAGGTGGAAATAGAGGCCGAATTGCGGATCGTCTCGATTGTCAATGAGAAAGCTCAGGGAGGGCGCGGCATCAATGTCGTGATAGCCGCCGTGCATCGGTCCCAACTCACCGTTTTCCTCGTATTTCTGCGGCATCCCGGCCGGCCAAAGCTCGGGCTTGAAATTTCTTATGTACAGATATTCACGGGTGCGCAGCGCCCGTCCCGGGTAGCCCAGGTTATCGAAACGCGAGGACGAATGCCGTTCCCGGGCGCTGAAGACCATCCGGTCTGGCGTCTCATTTCCTTCGGAAGCCAGAAGTTCCAACAGACTGCTGCCCACCATGGGATGAGTGCCCGGGTGCTGAACGCCCGCCGCCTCCAGAAAAGTGGGCGCCAGGTCCACCAGGCTGACCGGCGCCTGGACGACGCGTCCGGCGGAAAGCCTGGCAGGCCAACGGATGGCCAGCGGCACATGGATGCCATACTCATAGAGATTGGCTTTGGCCCGAGGGAAGGACATTCCATTGTCGCCTGTAACGACGACAATGGTGTTGTCCAATTCTCCTGTTTCCTCAAGGATCTCCAGAATCCGGCCCAGGTGTTGGTCGAACCACTCGATTTCGACGGCGTAATCCAGAATGTCGCTGCGGACTTCCGGTGCATCCGGCAGAAAGGGCGGCACGGTGACCTCTTCCAGTTTCTTGCCAGACTGCAAGCCGATTCCTTCTTCATAGCGGCGATGGGGTTCGTGGCTTCCATACCAAAAGCAGAAAGGCGTCCCCTCGGGTCTGGCCTCCAGGAAAGCCCGAAAGTTGGCCGCGTAGTCCTTGTCGCTCATTGCAGGAGGGCTGGTCGTTCTGATGTCGCTGAACTCCGGTCCTGCCGGATTGCGAGTCCGGCCGCCGGCTTCCCAGTTGCCGGGGCCCCATCCTTTTCCCGTATAACCGACAAAGTAGCCGGCCTGCTCGAGAAGATCGGGGTAGGTGACATACCGGGCGGGAAAAGAGCTGGCATGGGTGCCGGCCTCCTCCAATTGCCAGGTGTGGCGGCCCGTCAGGAGCGCCGCCCGGGAGGGGCTGCATCCGGGTGAGGCCACAAAGGCGTTGCTAAAAAGAACGCCCTCCGCGGCCACGCGGTCGAAGGCCGGGGTCTGGACCGCTTTGAACCCGTAAGTCGAAGCATGCGGATAGGACTGATCATCGGAAATAGCCAGCAGAATATTGGGCCGGTCCTGGGTCTGGCCCGAATCGACTCCGTCCGAAGGATCAGCCATGCAAGCGCTTAGAAGGAGCAGGCACAGAAGCTTAAGAAGTCGCATTGCCTGGTTTTACCTGATGAGAGCCGAAAACTCAAGCTTCCGGTAATAGCTTAGA
>JBOGJG010000019.1:0-10071 GCA_050747825.1 Acidobacteriota bacterium
CTACTTGCAGGGAGATCTTGCCTCGAATCGCCCCAAAATCAGGGTTAGACCGTGGAAGTTGGGCTAATTCGCTTTTGGCTCGGAATGTGGGGTATTGATAATCGCTTATCATTATTTGAACGAGGAGAAACCTCCATTTTGAGTTTGGTGCCAGACTGGGACTCGAATGCCCTGTCGATACGGGTTTTGCGAGCAATTACGTGCGTGTCACCCTTGGCACGTGTTCTCTGTTATCATCTAGGCTAGCGGAGGCGCCTGCATGCGAAGACGTGACTTTATGAGGACGGTTGGCGCTGGAGCGGCTTGGGCGCTGCATGGTTTTGCGTTTTCATCCGTTCAGACTGAGGTCAGAAAACCCAATATCGTCTTGATCATGGCCGATGATCTGGGGGCGGAGTGTCTGGGCTGCTATGGCGGGACGAGCTACCGGACGCCCCATCTGGATGTCCTGGCGGCGTCCGGCATCCGTTTTGAAAATGCCTACTGCACGCCTGTGTGCACTCCTTCGCGTGTCCAGTTGATGACCGGCCAATACCCTTTCCACAACGGCTGGCCGGACGGGATCTGGACCAAGCCGCGCGACCAGAAATTTCTGGATCCCGGATTGTTCAATTTTGCTCAGATGCTCAAAGGGGCGGGTTACGCCACGGCCGTGGCCGGCAAGTGGCAACTGGCGCGCTTCGAGGATCGTCCCCATCATGCCGCCGAAATCGGCTTTGACGAGCACTGCCTTTGGACCTGGGAGTACGAAACTGAAGATCCCAACATGGCCAAGGAGGGAGGAGCCAGGCTGGCGCGGTACTGGGATCCCGGAGTTTGGAAGAACGGGGCTCTGATGGAGAATACCAGGGGTAAATTTGGTCCCGATATTTATACTGACTTTCTCCTCGACTTTATGGAACGCAAAAAGACGGAACCGTTCTTTGTCTATTATCCGATGGCGCTGACGCACTGGCCCTTCGTCCCCACGCCGGATATGGAAGGAGATAAAGACGGCGCCCGAAGAGGACCCGAGGCACAGAAGAATTTTGCCGCCATGGTCGAGTACATGGACAAGCTGGTCAAGCGCATCGTCGATAAGTTGGATGAGCTGGGAATTCGGGAAAACACGCTGGTCTTATTCACGGGCGACAACGGGACAGCACAGGAGCTTGAGTCTGGACTGAACGGCCGCGTGATCTCCGGAGGCAAAAACACGCTCACGGAAGAAGGAGCCCGAGTGCCCCTGATTGCCCACTGGAAGGGGATCACGCCGGAAGGTAGGGTATCTGAAGACCTGATCGACTTCACCGACATGCTGCCGACCTTTGCGGATATGGCCGGGGCCAGGCTTCCTGCCGGCGCCAGAATCGACGGGCGTAGCTTCTTGCCTCAGCTTCGCGGCCAGGCGGGGAACCCTCGGGATTGGATTTACTGCCAACTGGTCGATGACTGGTTCATCCGCGACAAGCGCTGGCGCTTGCGAAAGAACGGCGAACTTGCCGACCTGAGCGACCGCTACTGGCCCAGGGTCGTCACTGAGAATTCCAGTCCCCAGGCGGCTGCGGCAAAGAGACGGCTGAGTAGAGAAATGGCCTCGCTGAGAGCATCGTAAATGGCTGCATCACTCGTCATTCGTCATTCCTCACTCGCGGCGATTCTTTTGATTTGTCCAGTTCTGATCTCCTTCCAGGCTTTGGGACTTCATGCGCAACACCGTGAGCGGCCCAACATCGTCATGATCATTTCCGACGATCAGGCCTGGACCGATTTCGGCTTTATGGGCCACGGGGTGATCCGCACGCCCCACCTGGACCGGCTGGCGGCCGAAAGCGCTCTTTTTCCCAACGGATATGTCCCCACCTCGCTTTGCCGGGCCAGCCTGGCCACGCTGCTCACGGGACTCTACGGCCACCAGCACAAGATTTGCACCAACGATCCTCCCGAAGGAGTGAGTCGCGAGACGATGCTGTCATTTATTCAGGATGTCCCCACTCTTCCCCGAATGCTTGCTCAGTCCGGCTATTTGAGCCTGCAGACGGGAAAGTTCTGGGAAGGGCATTACTCGAACGGCGGGTTTACTCACGGCATGACCACCGAGGGACGCCACGGCGGGACCGGTCTGGTCATTGGTCGGGAGACCATGCAGCCAATTTACGATTTTATTGAGGCGGCCGGCGACAAACCGTTCTTTCTCTGGTATGCGCCCATGATGCCTCATACGCCGCACAGGCCTCCCCAACGCATCTTGCAGAAGTACATGCTTCCAGGGCGAGACGTCAAGCTGGCTCAGTACTTTGCCATGTGCGAGTGGTTCGACGAAACGGTCGGCGAGCTGCTGGCCTACATCAAGGACAAAGGCCTGCGCGAGAACACCCTAGTGGTCTTTGCCGTGGACAACGGCTGGATACAGGAAACGGGTCCGGTGAAGACCACTCGAGGCCCGATGGCGCCCAAAAGCAAGCTCTCTCCCTATGATGGGGGCGTGCGCACCCCGATCATGCTGCGCTGGCCCGGACGCGTAAAGCCGGGACGCTACTACGATCTGGTTTCCACGATCGATCTGGCGCCGACCATTCTGGCGGCCTGCAATCTAGAGGCTACGGAAGAGATGCCGGGGCTCGACCTTCTGGAGGTGGCCGCCGGGGAGCAGCCCCGACTCAGCCGCGATGCTGTTTTTGGAGAGATTTACGTGCACACCGCTGTCGATGTGAATGAGCCGGCGCTTAATCTGACTCACCGCTGGATACGCAACGGCGATTGGAAGCTCATCGTTCCCACCGACGAAAACGGTTCGCCTGAACTGTACAACCTGGTCACCGATCCCTTAGAGGAGAGAAACCTGATCGGCACCGATCCCGAGATCATCCTGTGGCTGCATGAAAATCTGAAGAACTTCACCTCCGCATTGGACGATTGGTGGAAGGTCTATCCCCATTGAAGCACCTGACAGTGGCACTGTTCGCGCTGTTGGCTGGTTTGCTTTGGTCCTCTTCTGCCGCGCCGCCGTCTGAAATCCGCAACGTGCTCGTCGTCATGGGTGACGACCATGCGGCCTACGTCCTGGGCGCTTACGGCAACGAGATCGTCCGAACTCCAAATCTTGACCGACTGGCGGCCGAAGGGGTTCGCTTCAGGCGCGCCTATGCCAATTCGCCGGTTTGCACTCCTTCGCGGCAGTCCCTGATTACAGGCAGGCTGCCTCACGCTACTGGAGTGACGCTGCTGAGGACTCCCCTGAGCAGCGATCAAGTCACGATTGCCGACCATCTGAAGCAGCTTGGATTTGAGACCGGAGCCATCGGCAAAATGCACTTCAACAGCGGGAGCAGCGGCGACGATCATCATGGTTTTGATTACCGTACCGACCGAGCGGACTACCGCCGGCGGCTTCAAGAAAGGCCGCCTCGCAAGTCGTCCCAGGGTATCAGGGTCAAGCCGCCCTGGAAGCCGTTTCGAGATCCGGCCCGCATTTGGCTCAACGCGGATTCGCTCCCTGTAGGTGTTTACGATCGCGACAGCGAGGGAACGTATTACGCCAGCCGAGCAATCGAGTTTCTTAAAGAGAACCGGGACCGCCGCTTCTGCCTCTGGCTCAGCTTTTATGAGCCTCACTCACCATTCGATTTTCCAATTGAATATGCAGGCCGATACCGTCCGGAGGAGATGCCGCTGCCCAGGGCGGGAGAGGAAGACGAGAGGTGGATTCCCGCCGTATTTAGAGATCTCACCGACGAAGACAAGCGCGGCATTATCGCCTCCTATTACAGCTCGGTCGAATACCTCGATAAGAACGTAGGCTTGGTCCTGGAGGAACTGGATCGGCTGGGGCTGGCGGATTCGACGCTGGTGGTTTACGCGGGCGACCACGGCTACCTGCTGGGGCATCACGGCCGCTTCGAAAAGCACATGATGTGGGAAGAGGCCGTGCGGGCGCCCCTGATCCTGCGCAACAAGCCTCGGCTCGGGCCTGCGAAATCGACTGAAGCCATGGTGGAGTTCATCGACCTGGTTCCCACAGTGCTTGAGCTGTTGGGAACACCTCCCCTCGCTTCCGCCCAGGGCAGAAGCCTGGTACCCCTTCTAGACGGCCAGACGACCCGCCACCGGGAATTCGTCTTCAGTGAATTCTTGCCCGACAACAAAGCCATGGTTCGGGGCGAGGAGTGGAAGTACATCTTTAGCAGCGGCAAGCACGATCTGGAAATGGGCTATGCTACGGGGAAAGGCGCGCCCGGTCTGACTCACCGGCTTTACAACGTGCGGCGTGACACCGGCGAAACCTGCAATCTGGCAGACGAACCAGCTTACCAGGACGTCCTGCGGGAGCTTCAACAGGCTATGCTGCGCCGCTTCCACGAGACCCACCCCGCCGCCGTCCGCCTTCCCAAAGGACTGTCCATAGACGAACAATTATCCTGGTTCTGCGAACCCCCGGAGCAAATCAGCGTCCATCCGTGAAATCCGTGGCTGAATAGGATTAATTTCGCCTCAATATCGTGGGTTCAGGCGATACCGGCATGGCCGTCGCCAATCCCAGCGACACGGAAACGATAACCCTCGACTTCGAGTGGTTCGCTGCTCCCTTTGGAGATCGATTAGAAACGTCGTGTCGAAAGCCAGGCAGCCTGCTGCTCGGCGCCCCTTCAGACTAACCCTGGAACTGTTCCAGGCTCTTTCTCTTCAGTTCCCTGACCGCGTCGAAGTCATGGTCTTCACTAAGAATCTCCTTCAATCCCCTGGAAAGCGCGCTTGCGGCGTGGAGGGCGTCTCTCGGTTTCAGATCGTAACGTCGCATGAGGTCCTGAGCAGTCTTGACCACCAGTTCCTGGACCTCTATCAGGTTTAAATACGGAAATTCCAGAAATTTTTCGCCCTGATCGAGTCCATCTTCAACTCCCAGGTATTTTCTCGCACTCCACACCACCTCATCCCAAGTGAGCAGCGACGTAAACGCGCTGATTTCGTTGCTGGCGATCCTGATAAGGATCGACTGGCTCATCTGGGCCTTTCTATCTTTACTTAGAAAAGCAAAAATGAAGATATTGGAGTCCACATAAATCATCGATACTGCTCTTCGATGGTCTTTTTGATCTCCTTGGCAGTTACAGACTTCTTGAGCTTGCTGGAAGTTTTGCAGAAGTATTCTACAAACTCCGTCCCGGTCCTCTCAAGTTTTATTACGACCTCTTTCCCGCGAACTTCAAAGATCACCCGGGTTCCCGGCTTTATGTTCAGGTAGTCCCTGATGTCCTTGGGCAGTACGATTTGCCCTTTCTCTCCAACGGCGCGTTTCATTTGCATATCTATTTTTATACCATGTATTCTCATTTATTCATACTTATAGGTGTGAATCATCATCTCCAGTACCTGGTGCTGAAAGAGCCTCGATGGCCGGTGAGCAGCCGGCCCCGGGAGGTCCGACGGAGTTTCGGGGAATCCTGGTTGGCTACTGCATCGCCATTACGGCGGCGAAGATCTCGATAGCGCGAAAGAAGTGGCCGAGGCGCAGGTTTTCGTTGGGGCTGTGCTGGTTGTTGTCGGGATTGACGGTGGGCAGTCCAATGACCGGAGTTCCCAGGTGCTCGGGGAAAAGGTAGAGCGGGACGCTGCCGCCCATGGTGGGAAGCTTGACCACGGAGCCCGCGGCGGTTTCGACAGCCCTGACCACCCGACTGCTGACGGGAAGGTCCATGGGCGTTCGCAGGGCCGGATAACCTTTGTTTGCCACCACACGGGCGATCTTCTTATGTTCTCTGCGCGTTTCCTGATCGGGCACATCCTCCACGACATGGAAGCCTTGCCGACGGATGTGATCGATCACTCGTTGGACCTGGCGCTGCGGTTCGATTCCCTGCACCAGACGCAGATCGATATGGGCAGTGGCCTCAGAGGGAATAATCGAACGCGCCTGCTCGCCTACCCATCCGCTCTGCAGTCCCTGAATATTGAGTGACGGCAGGTTGACGGCCTCGGAAATTCTCATGCCTTCAACTTCACTCCAAGCCAGTCCAAGTTCAGTTTTCAGCCACTCTTCAATGTGTGGCGCCTGGCGCAGCGCCTCTTTCTCCAAATCTGAAAGCGGCTGCACGTCATCGTAGAAGCCGTCCACCAGAACGCGCCCGTCCTCTCCCTTCATGGAGCTCAGAAGCCGGCTCAGGAGCATAGCCGGATTGGGCGCCCAGTTGCCATAGTGCCCGCTGTGCAGCGGGCGGATCGGTCCATATAACGTAAGGGCCAGGCTGACGATTCCCCGGACGCCAAAGTAGACAGTGGGATCTCCAGTTGGAAACACGGGACCGTCGGCGAAAACAGCCAGGTCCGCCTCCAGGAGGTTCCGGTATTTCTGGAGGAATTCAGCCAGGTGAGGAGAGCCGGCCTCTTCTTCTCCCTCGAACAGGAATTTGACATTGACCGTGGGTTCTATCCGGGCAGCGCGCAGGGCGTCAAGGGCGACCAGCAGAGCGATAATCGGTGACTTGTCATCTGAAGAGGAGCGGGCGTAAATACGCCAGTCTTCCTGGTAGGAAGTGCCGCTTTCCGGGAAGGGAATAGGCTGGCCGCCTTCAGCCAGAGAGCGGTCCAGAAGAGCGGGTTGAAAAGGTTGATTGACCGTCCAGCGGCTGGGATCGACCGGGTCTCCGTCGTAATGGCAATAAAAGAGAACTGTCTCGCTGGCCCCGGGAGTGTTCAGTTCTCCATAGACCAGTGGAGCTATATCCATTTCCAGGATTTGACCCTGTATTCCCCGTTTCTCCAGCAATTCCTTTAGATGCCGGGCGTTCTTCCGGATATTGGGCAGGTCATCCGAGACGTTGGGTATCGCGAGAAAGGTAACCAACTCGTTGACGATCTCGTGCTGCTTCGACCGGACATGCCGGCGCGCGGCCTGCGCGGCGTCTCCTGGATCGGCTGCCGGCAGGGGACTGTCGAAAAGCACGATCAGGAAACACCAAAGTGAGAAGTGAAAAATGAAAAGTGAAAAGCCAAAGACAAAAGACGAATAGTGGTAAGCGATATCTTCTCTTCTACGGCCAGCCCTTACCTTTTCGCTATTCACTTTGCACCATTCACTTTCCGGATTTGGTATTTGACCAAGCTTACTATATTCTTAACCCACCCAAAACCATCGTCTGAGGAGCACTGCTATGGCGAGGACCTTAACCCGTCGTGAGTTCACTGGATCAATGGCTGCCGCCGTTTCCGCGCTCTCCTTTGGAAACAGCATTGCCCGGCCCCAGGCCGAAAGGCCCCCCAACATCATCTTCATCATGGCCGACGACCTGGGCTATAACCACCTGGGGTGCTATGGTCAGGAGATCATCCGCACGCCTCACATCGATCGGCTGGCTTCCCAGGGAACTCGCTTCACACAGTTTTACGCCGGCTGCACGGTTTGCGCACCTTCACGTTGTACTCTGATGACCGGAATGCATCAGGGGCATTGCTCGGTGCGAGGCAATTCAGGAGGTATCCCGCTCCGGGCCCAAGACGTCACGGTCGCCGAAGTCCTGAAGCAGGCAGGCTACACGAATGGCATCTTCGGCAAGTGGGGACTGGGGGATGCAGGGACGGAGGGGGTCCCGACCCGGCAGGGCTTTGATGAGTTCTTCGGCTACCTGGACCAGGTCCACGCCCACTTTTATTACCCGGACTACCTGTGGCACAACGAAGAAAAGTTTCCGCTGCCTGGAAATCAGGACAGCCAACAGGGACAGTATTCGCACGACCTCATCGCGGAGCGAGCGCTGCAGTTCATCCGCGACAATCAACACGGTCCTTTTTTCTGCTATGTGGCCTTCACGATTCCGCATACTGAATTGTTGGTTCCGGAGGACTCGCTGGCCGAGTACCGGGGGCAGTTTGACGAGACTCCTTTCCCCGGGGATCACTATGGAGCGCAGGAGACTCCCCGGGCCGCTTACGCCGCCATGGTCACTCGCATGGACCGGGACGTGGGCCGCATCCTGGACCTGCTGGAGGGTTTGGGAATCGCAAACAACACGGTGGTCGTCTTTACCAGCGACAATGGAGGTCAGCAGAGCGGAGCCGGCGTCGATCTGCGCTTTTTCCAGGGCAATTGGCCGCTGCGCGGATGGAAGGGTCTCATGTATGAAGGCGGCATCCGTGTTCCCTGCATCGCGCGCTGGCTGGGAAGAGTCCAGGCCGGCGCCGTGAGTAACAAGGTCTGGACACACTGGGACTTTCTGCCGACTGCCGCAGAGTTGGCCGGAGTGCAGGCGCCCTCAGGCATCGACGGGATCTCCGCCGTCCCCGCCCTGCTGGGAGAAATTATGCCGGCGCGAGACTATCTGTACTGGGAGCATCATCGCGGCGGGGATGTTCAGCAGGCGGTGCGTATGGGAGGGTGGAAGGCTCTGCGCCACGGACGCAATGAGGCCATCGAACTTTATTATCTGCCCACGGATCTGGGCGAAAAGTTCAACGTGGCCGCTCAGACTCCCCAACAAGTGGCGCGCGCCGCAGAGCTTTTCCGTACCGCCCGCACGGAACCCCCACCCCAAGTGGAGCCCGAAACCGGAAGCGAGTCTCGATATCGGTAGCATCGTGAGATCTCCACAACTTTGCAACTATGGCTTCTCGCTCCCCTTCTCTTGCTCGTCCCGGTAGGCTGCACTCTGCCGGGCGGCAAAGAAGCGGCAGCCGATTCTGTTTATTCTTTTGAACCTGTTGCTCTGGAGTTTCCACGCGAAGGGGGCAGCATCCAGATCGTTTCAGAGGAGGCGGGCACCCCCTGGGAGCAGGCCCAATACCTCGTGTTCGATGCTTTTCACGAGACGGATTACAGTCTGACGCTGAGCCTTCAGTTCTTTAAGAAGGATGAAAGCGAGCCTCAGATTCGTGTCCACTGGGGGGTGATGCCCAAGCTTCAGACGCGCATCATTTTCCCTCTGGAAGCCCTGGACGGCCAGTCCATCTTTCTGCCCAGGCAGCCCCGCAGCCTGAAGGGAAACGTGCGCGGACGCCGTCTGCCCGTGGAGATGATCGGCAGGGTCAAACTGGGCCTTTTCCCCTCTCCCTCCGAGCAGAAGGTGTCGATCGCTCGAAAGGCAAAGCTGCCTTACGTTATTCCGCTCAGCAGCTATCCCACGACCGAGGTTCTGCTCTATCGGGATTTCCCCGATGTGTACGATCCCGCTTACGCGGAAGCCGCCATCAACTATGCACGCCAGCTCGAATCTTTCAAAAACGACCCATATTTGATTGGCTACTTCCTGGATAACGAGCCGCACTGGGCCTTTGGGCAAAACAACCTGGCCGCTGAGATGATCGCTACCGAGACTCCCTCTCACACTCGCAGAGCGCTGGTGAGCTGGTTGAAAGAACGCTGCCAGGGTGACATCACCACGCTCTCAGCGGCCTGGAAGCATTCCTTTAATTCTTTCGAGCAGCTCGAGACACAGCCCCTTCTGGAAGCCGATGAGTTGTCGGAAAAAGCGGCTGCCGACTTGTGGGAGTTCTCGGCTCTGATGGTGGGCCGCTACGTCAACATTGTATGCCGGGAAGTCGAGAAGGTTGATCCCAATCACCTCAATCTGGGACTTCGCTACGCCTCCATCAGTTCCGACCTGTGCTACCGGGCGGGCGAGTACTTCGATGTTTTTTCAATTAACTCCTATCGGATGGAGCCACCGGCCGATGTGATTGCCGAGATCAGCCGCCGCACCGGGCGTCCGGTCCTGATCGGTGAGTTTCACTTCGGCGCTCTGGATCGCGGTCTCCCTTCCACAGGCCTGCGCGGCGTGGCAAACCAGGAGGAAAGGGGAGTCGCCTACCGCTACTATCTGGAGCAGGGCGCCCTCATTCCCGAGTTGATCGGGATGCACTACTTCATCTGGAACGATCAGCCCGTCCTGGGGCGATTCGATGGTGAGAACTACAATATCGGACTGATAGGCGTGTGCGGCATCCCCTATGAGGAACTGGTCGGGGCCGCCACCACCACCCACGAACGCCTTTACCGCGTGGCTGCCGGGGAACTGGAGCCCTTCAGCCGGCCTGCGCAAGAAATTCCCCGCGTAGCGTTCTGAAAAACTGGGGACGGTCACCTCTTTTCGGAGCCGAAAGAGG
>JBOGJG010000020.1:0-2263 GCA_050747825.1 Acidobacteriota bacterium
TGTTAGCCGAACTTTCTCAAGAACTGGATATCGATGCGCTCCAGAAGCTGTTAGACGCAAAACAAGCGCAGTTTAACGAGTACCAGGTAAAACTTGGAGACTTACGTCTGTCACTGAAAACCACCGAGCATCGGTTGAAAACCCTGAGGACAGAAGTAGAAGCACAGCCGCAATTTTTAGTCATTTCAAAAGCAATTACTGACGACGCTTTGTTTAACAAAACCGACAAAGATGGAAAAATATCTGAGGAGTTAGCCAGGCTCAAACTGCAAAGTCAGGAAATCAATCCAGTCTATCAGACCTTAATCAATGAGCTAGTAACGACGAAAATAACCTACGGTTCTTTGATTCCCCAGAGAGAACATTTGACGTCCGAAATCACGACGATAAAAAAAGAGACAGAAGATTTACGCAAGGATTTGGATAACAGAAAGTTGCGTTACGCCACTCTTGAACGGGCTCGGGACGTGGGGCTGAAGAATCTAACTGCTTCAAGAGAAAAGGGTCTAGATGCGCTTAAGCTAACCACGGCCAACGAACTCGAAATTCTAAAAGTTAACCGCGCATATGGACTTGCGCAACTAGAGAGCGCGAGAAAGCTTGGGGCTGAGGAGCTTGCTCGACACAGAAAGCTCCTCACAGACGAACTTCTCAGAGAAAAGACCTTAGCTGTTTCCAGTCTCCAGCGTGAGGTGGAAAACAAGCAAGGCACATACAAGTTACTTGCGCAGAAAGCCGAGGCCGCGCAACTCGCCAAGACCGAGCAGAGCAAAGATGTAAAGCTGGTGGCGGCCGCCGTTAAGCCAACCTCCCCCACCAAACCGAGACCTTTCCTGAATGCCGCCCTTGCTTTTGTTTTTGGCGGCGTCAGCAGCTGCCTCTTTGTGCTCGGCCGCTATATGTTAATGATCAGCTAGATCCGTAATTTTTTGGACACCCGCCGGTAATATAACTCAACATCATCCGCGCTTGAAAAACGCGCGGCGCATTTTTTCCTGAAGAGATTGGTGTATTGTCTTCGGTTCCGAAGGCGGAGAGGACCTCGACCCTTTTGACCGAGAATCGAGGTCCGATCGTGGCAGCCCCGTTGACGGTGGAGAACCACCACGGACTTCATTGTAGCCTGTCATTATCCTGGGCTGTTGTCCAGTTCCGCTGGGACTGGACCATGGCCGATGCTGTTTTGGATCTGTCGCCGCTGCGACCGAGGCCATCGCTATTGCAGCCCGCGTTGCCGGAAAAAAGCGCGTCGCCGACAGTGCCGGCAAGCCAATCGCCGGCATCAGCAGTCACCCGAGGGGCGGCTGGATCATCGAGACCGCCAGCGCGCTTAGCCCAACTTCCACACTTTTCTGAATGTGATGCTGTGTTTTCAATGACTTAATATTTTTTTCGCCACTATAAATGCCAGGTTTGCACTGGTTTCATGAGGTCCGACGATATGCGAAGTGTGGCGTAAATTTGGCGGTGCAACGGCTCAGGCGTCGAGGCTTTCCGGATTTTCAGCACCGGGCCATCGGTTGTCGGCAGAACAATGGTTCCGACTTGATGCGTGCTGAGTTGTTGGCGAATCGTCCACCAGGAAGTGTGAATCCCGGCTTGTAAGAAGCGATGCTCAATAGCAGTCAGCAGGTGATAGGCCAGCACACATAGGAAGATGTGAGTCTGGGTGCGGTGCTGCAGATGATGAAAAATGGGCCGCTCCATCAGTGGACTCTTGATGTCCCGGAAGGCATCTTCCACGCGCGTCAGCAAAATGTATAAGCGCCAAATTTCGTGGGCCGTCAGATCCTGCCGGTCCGTTTTGAGGATGGAGCTGCCGTCCAGCTTCCGCGCCACCGCTTTTTTCTCGGCGAGTTCTTTCCACGAGAGGTTCTTGTGGTCCGGGTCATAGGCGATCTGGTAATAACGCGCCACGCGCGGATAACGCTCCTTTAATCGGCCGATGGCTTGATGGATCTTCTCTGGATTTTTCAACCGTCCCTGGGCCACCCGCTGCTGGAGCTTGGTCAGATCCGCGACCAATTTTCCTTCGTGCTTTTCTCGAATCGCCCGGTCTTTTTCTTCCCGGCCTTCGCTGCGGCACAGGATGTAGACGACGTCTCCTTTCTGCTGACGCTTGATTTCGACGCGCGTCTTTTTCTGGAAGGGATTGTGAGGCGAGGGGGGGCGCACGACTTCCTCCCAGCCGTCGTCGTTTTCCAGTTCATCCAGCCATTCGTTTCGTTCTGTCTGCCGTCCCGCCACCAGATAGTGCAACCCG
>JBOGJG010000021.1:0-28380 GCA_050747825.1 Acidobacteriota bacterium
GTGTTAGCCCGGATATCTCCCCAAGTGATTCGGAAAAACCTAAAGAGGACATTGTCATTCGGGCGTCAAAGAGGCTGCTCATTTAATGTGCCTCCATTCGTCTTTTAACAAAACTCTTTTTAGGGAAGTCGTGAAGGTTCATAGATGATCTCATAGGTGATCGTGCTGCCCTCGGGTCTTGCTCGATCCTCCGGACTCTCCCGCCAAATCGTCGCGGGTTAGATTCCCGTCTCCCGCTCCCTGTTTTAAACAACTTACGGTCACCAACTCACTCCGATTGTGCGGAGCACCAGGCGGCCGGGTCATTTCTAGACGCTGTCGCAAGCGATAAGTCGTTCGTTATCTGTGAGCTGGTCGTCGGTTTCGACATTTTGGGAAAGTTGCCGTAAAATTGAGGTCTTCCCACAGGCAAAAAGGAGGACCTGGCATGAAACTCGATCGTCGTCTCTTTGTTGGATTATTGGCCGGCGGGGGCGCCGGCGCTTTAGCTGGATGCGACTCGACCGGTCAGCAGGTTCAGGCCGTGCCGGATCAATCGGGACTTACGGACGAAGAGCTGATCCGCGCCGCCGAGACCCCCATTCTCAGGCTGGACGGGATCGATTCGCCCCTTATCATCGATTCCCTTCGTCTGCTGAAGAAGGACGATGAATACTTCGTCCACGTCCGATCGAAGGACGGCGCCGAGGGGATTTCCGTCACCAATTCACGCGCCTCTTACCTGTATCCGATTCTCCAGGAGCTGGTATTCCCCTTTTTCATTGGCAAGGACGCCCGCAAACTAGAATCCGAGCTGCTCTTCGAGCTTTACCGCCACAGGAGCAACTACAAGCTACAGGGGATCGGCCTGTGGTGCCCGCAGGCCTGGACCGAATTTGCCCTGCTCGACCTGCTGGGCCGTGTGGCCAATCGGTCTATGGGAGAGATCCTGGGCGGGACCGTGCGCAGCGAGGTTCCCTTTTACATCGCCAGCGGCCGGCGTGACTCCACTCCTGAAGAAGAAGTGGAATACCTGC
Source organism: Acidobacteriota bacterium (assembly GCA_050747825.1). GTDB lineage: Bacteria > Acidobacteriota > UBA6911 > RPQK01 > JBOGJG01 > JBOGJG01. The sequence goes on from JBOGJG010000021.1 coordinate 1,017, forward strand.
AGAGCCTAGTGGAAGAAACGGGCGCCGGGGCGGTCAAATTCCGTGTGGGCGGACGAATGAGCCGAAATGCCGATTCTCTGGCCGGCCGGACCGAGAACCTGATCCGGCTCTCGCGCAAGGTGCTGGGCGATTCCATCGACCTTCACGCCGACGCCAACAGTTCCTACGATCCGGAGCACGCCGTCCAGATCGGCCGCTTACTGGAGGAGGTCAACGCGGTTTACTTCGAGGAGCCCTGCCCCTTCGATCACCTCCAGGACACCAAGAAAGTCACCGATGCACTGACCATCCCCGTGGCGCTCGGCGAGCAGGAGTACAGCCAACGGCGTTTTCTCTGGATCATCCGGGACCGGATGGCCGATATCGTTCAGCCCGACCTCCAGTATTACGGCGGTATGATTCGCTCGATCCGCGTGGCGCGCATGGCGGCTCTGGCCAAAATGCCCACTACCGTTCACATCTCGGGTGGATTCGGCTTCATCTACATGCTTCACTTCGCTTCCGTGACACTGGACATCGGCAAGTACCAGGAGTACAAGCGCGGCCTGGAGCGCTACAATCCCTGGTTCACTACGCCCGTGGAGGTCCGCCAAGGCAAATTCACGGTACCGGGCGGACCGGGAGTGGGAATTGCGGACATCGCGGCGGTGCTCAAAGGAGCCGAGGTGCTTATCTAGCCTGGATAAGCCTGGATAATTCATAAATTCTCTGCTGCGGGGCCGGAAATATCTGCAGGCCCACAATCTGAAGCCTCATCGTGTGGAGAGATTCAAGCTGTCACGCCACAGTCTCACTGAAGATCGAGGGCGCCGTCATCTCAACGATAACGGCGACCCGCCTAAAAGGGAATTAGAGATTTCAGGTTTTCTTATGCTCCACGTTATGGCAGACGGTGCACAGAGTGATTAGATTTTCTTCTATGTTGGGTCCACCGCGTGCGTGGTGTTTAAGAGGGTGCAACTCCAAATGCCGGGGATCACCTCGATTCCATTCGTCATGGCTCCAGTTGCACTTCCTGCATTGATATCGGTCTCTCCTTAGAACTTCGCGCCGTATCTCATCCGGGATGTGCCGATCATGCTCGGGACTCTGGGGCCGTCGCCAATACCAATACAACTCAAAGCAGGGAAACGCCAACCGAGGATCCGGGCCCGCGTTATTTCGGGTGCGACAACTGGCTCAGCTTCAGCGTGAGCGAGTGGACTACCTCGTTGTCGATGTTGACGATCTGGTAACTGACCTCGGGATCCGGCCTGGCCGTGTCGAAGGTCAGCAATCCGAAAGAGCACTTCTCGTTGTAACCGAATAAAGCCTTCGGCATGAGCTGGTGAGTGTGGACGTTAGTCAGCCTGGAGCTTTGAAATTCGTAGAGATCGTACCCATCAGGGCGCTCGATCTTCCAGGCATCTGAACGGTGCCGGTCGGCGGCAATAATGAAGACACCGTCAATTTTATTCTCCTCCAGGAAAGAGAAGATCTCCTCACGTTCCTGCGCATAGCCGTCCCAGGTGTCGCGACTGCCCGGCTTCGTCCCCGAAGCCATGGGAACATCAGACGCAATGATCTTAAAAGTAGCGTTGGACGACTTAAGCCTGTTAAAGAGCCAGGCTTTCTGAACGGGTCCCAGCATGCTGGGATTCTCAGTGCGTGGATCGGTTCGATAGTAGCGACCGTCCAGCATGAAGAAGTCCACGTCGGCAATGGAAAAATCAAACCAGCAGCCCGGCTGACTTCGGCCTCCTCCGTAATAGGGGTTGTTCCAGTTATCGCGAAACAGTTCCCAGACCGGAACTTTCCAGGCGGGTGTTTCCACCTCGGGGCCGCCCCAGCCGTCATTGACGGTAAAATCATGGTCATCCCAGATGGCGAAAATAGCCGAGGAAGCGGTAACGGCACGGTATTCGGGACGGGATTGGCGCCGGTAGTAGCAATACTGTTGAACAGCCGGCATTTCGGGATGGTCGATGTAGACATTGTCTCCCAGTTGCAAAAAGGCCGGGAGATGATGTGAAGCGATGGTCGTCCAAATGCGCTCGTACCATGGAGTGTAGCCGGCTCCGCCGCCAAATCCCACCTGAAAGGCAGCCGGACTGCCTTCGGCCGGAAAGGTGCGAAACGACCACTGCTGCGGCTGCTCTTCCCCGTCTATCGTCAGCTTGTAATGATAATCAGTATCAGCCTGGAGACCGCTTACCGAGACGACCGCTGTGAAATCGTCGCCCGCCCTGCTATTCACTACGTCCGACTGAAGCGGATCCGTCATATCTTGCGATGGGCTGACCATCACCTGCACAGGAACTTCATGCGCCGTGCGCACCCAGAATCGGGCGCTCCTGTCTGTAACGTCCCCGAGCAGAGGGCCGTGCAGAAGCTCCCTTTCACGCTCTTGCGCCAGTTCCTGAAACCCAGGGCTTTCCCCCAGCGGCCTCAGCAACTCACGGGGACCGGCCAGGAAGCGCTCGATGGGCAGACTCGCCTCGACGGCCCGCCTGGCATAATCCAGAGCTGTATCGATGTCGCCCTTCTGAGCGTAGGCCACGGCCAGTCCATAGAGCGACTCCAGATCGGCGCGGTAAGTTTGAAGATACTGACTGAAGTGCTGAATTGCGGCGTCAGCGTTCCCCTCCACGATCCGGGCGATGGCATTCCTGTTTTGCTGCTTGTAGGCCTCCGACTGCTGCTCGGGCGGGTAAGACTCCTGACTGAAATCTTCCCGATCAGTAAGCTCATCATGCGTGACACCAGGGTCAGCGCAGGCAATCATCAGTGACGCGGCAGTTACGAGTATTGAGACTGTTCGTTGAGGATGCATAATCAGCTCCGCCCGGCTTTACGGGTTGACTGATAGATCAAGACGAGGGCCAGGGCCACCCCGATTAGCAGGCCTGAAAGATAACGATTACCGAAGAGCAGATAGCTCCAGAGCTCTCCATTGTGAAGGCCCACCAGAACTTCTTTAAGCTGCTCCGAGTACCAGCCCGGCCGGTCATCCAGAGGACGAAAGTAAAGGAGAATCCCGGTAACAGCCGTTAGACAGAAATGAACTGTCGTGAAACGGTAGAACCAGGCTTTCATTTCAGGAGCGAACTATATAACACAGGGGGGATCATCGCAAAGCACCAGCACGAGAAAATAATGACTTTACTGCGTGCCGCTGCCCGGCTGATACTGACCACTGACCGGCTGACCGCTGACCACCTTCGAGCTGGTTAGCGGTCAGCTTGTGGTACGGGCAAAGCCCACAGCACATCACCACCGTCACAGACCGTGGGTTTCCAGGGTGACTAAAAAATCACGCTGTAGCTGATTCCGGGATCGCGACCCCGAATCAGGAGAAGTGAAAAATGATGCTGCCGCAATGAGAGATTTAACGTCGGGTGGATGTGCACCCCGTCAAAGATGACAAGAGCGCTGAGGCGCTCCGTGAAGCCCACGCTCAGGCCTCCGATGGGACGCAGCCGATCCTCATAGGTGCCATACGCCAGTCCTGCGTAAGGGGCAATGGGTAATTTCAATTCGCGCTGTAGATTTTTGCTGACCGTAGCGTAAAAAGACTGCCCCGAAGGGGTGCCGATTCGATCGGAACTGGTACCCAGCATTAGAGCCGGCCGCCGCTCCGTTTCCGGGATGGCCAGCCAGTTGGCCAGAGGACTCACCTTGCCTGCGCGGGGATTGTATTCGATGCCGGCCGAGAGTCCGGTCAGGAACTGGTAGGTAAATGTGGTACGGACGCTGGCCCGGGGGATCTGGTTGGAGACCAGGCGAAGACCGAAGGCCCAGGGCTGCCGCATCTCGTGTCCCGCCCCGCTGACCGCGCGGCCTTCGCCCGGTCAAAGCGGTCAACTGGGGACCGTCGAAGCGCCTTCCAGCCCCACCGTCTGGTGGGTGTGCTCCTCATCCTCGTGGTGTTCATGGCCGTGCTCCTCCTGCTCCGAAGTCTGTTCAAAATTATCAATTCGGGCGGGAGGCGCCGGAGAGCTGCGGTCGCCCAGCAGCCACTCCAGATAGTTCTCCAGATCGCTTTCAGCGGCCACTCCCAGGATGCGCCCGGCGATACGGCCGTCCCGGTCCACGATGACGGTGACCGGCAAGACGCCCGGCATCCCAAGCGCTTCCAGATGTTCGGTGGTCGCGCCAACCCAGACCGGGAAAGTAATCCCCAGGCGCTCGACGAAGGATGGAATTCGTGCCTGCGTGCTCTCGTCATCTGCGGAAGCCCCGATCACCTGAACCCCGCGATCCTGGTATCGTCTCTGCATCTCGACCAGCAGAGGCATTTCCTCCAGACAGGGGGCACACCAGGTCGCCCAGAAGTTGAGGATAACGATCTTGCCTTGAAACTCCTTCAGGGAGTGCCGGGCACCGTCCAGATCCTTCAGCTCGAGCCGCGCTGTCTCCTGGCCGGCCGCCGCCACAGTCAAGGTCAGGACAAGCGCCGGCAGTGCGGCTGCCAAGCTCACCACGACCCGGCCGGCGACTCTGAATCTTCTCATTGCTTAACTATATCAAATCTCGATCTGCGCAGGCGGGGCGCTCCGATCGAGACAAGCAGCGAAGGCGGCTCAGCAGTTGGATGAGTCAATGGCCATATTTGGAACGGCTGCAAGCGAGGAAATCGAATTGTCCTGGCATTGAAGAGCCGGCATTCCTTTCGTCGCGAGGATCTCACCCACGAATGAACAGAGGCGTGCTCACGGCGAAAGCAACTCTTCGAGGGCCAGACGGGTCTTCGGGAGCAGCTCGGCCTCATTAAAGTACTGTGTGACGATCGCGAGAGCCTCGTCGGCGCTCCGGATGTTCAGGTGACGCAGCAGGTAGCGCACGTCGTCGAGGTCGTGAAACTCCTCGCCAAGCCGCAGCGCCGCACACTTCATGGCCAAGAGATACGCTGGTCGCGCGACGAAGACTCGGAGGTGGGAAAGCTCGAGGAACGCATCATACTCGCCATGCGGGCTGAGATACGCCTTGACAGCGTCGTTCAGCCAGGTGTCGGGTACCCCCGCTTGCGATGCAACACGTGCAGCCGCCTCCCGGACAACCTTTACCGGCTTGAAGAGCGCGCCGACATCCCGAGTTGCCTCGCGAGCATCAAGGGCGAGGCACATGACCGCCCCCCCCACAAGGTAGACCTCACCTTCCACATTCTGCCGGGCCAGCTCGGTGTCAAGGAGTTCGAAAAGGCGCAGGATGTCCGCCCTGGTCAGCTTAAACATCAGTGTCTGCCGTCAGACGCGATCGCCCACAGTCGCGTCAACGAAGATATTCCGGCGCTTGAACGCGACGGGAGCAACCCGGAGCAGATAAGGGCGCAGGCCTCTGAGGGGCGTGGCGAAGAAAGGTTCATCGAGTGCTACCACTTCCCGCGTCCAGCTAGGCGGCTCGAACCCCTTCTGGCGTGCGGCCTGCTCCACCATGGCCGCGACGTAATTCTGCGCCAGCGGTGAGAGCTCGCGAAGATCCGCATACTGCAACGCCTCCTCGAGCTCGATCGACGCCAGCCTGGCAAGAAAGTCGTTCAACTCAGCCAGCGCGACGCGGCGGTTCTCGTCCTTCCGAAGTAGGCGGAGGATCTGATCGAAGGTAGCCTGGTGCGGGGGCACAGCCCGCGAGAGGACGTAACTGGACAGATTCTGCCCGGCTCGGCGGGCTAGACGCTTGAGCGTTGCCTTTTCGCGGGGCGTGACCCGGATCTGGATCTGTTGTGACCTGACAGCCATAAAAGAAGCATGACACGAGAACGTAAAGTTGTCAATACGTATGTAATGACAGTTGACCAGATTGTCACAGGAGCTCTATCAGGTGGCCCGGGAGCGGAAGGAAAACGAACGGGAGGCGTTTTTGCGTGAAGCCTGCACAAGGGACGAGGCCATGCGCCGGGAAGTGGAGTCGCTGCCGGGCTACGATGGGCAGGCGGAAAGCTTCATTGAGTCTCCCGCCCTGGACCTGGCCGCCCGCGAGCTGGCTGAACAGGAAACTCTCTCCCTGATTTACGTCAGGCTTCACCCGCGCAGCAGCCTGTTATCCGACTGACTCTGAGGACCCCATCAAAAACTACCGCGGCGCGAGCCTCGGCCACCGCCGTAACCACCGCCGCGGCCGCCTCCGCCACGCTGTCCGCCTCTGTCACCGCCACCGCGCTCCGTGCGCGGCTTGGCTTCATTGACCGTCAAGGCGCGACCATTGACTTCTTTTCCGTTCAGTTCCGCAATAGCTTTTTGCGCTTCTTCGCTGGAGGACATTTCCACAAAGCCGAAGCCGCGGGAACGTCCCGTGTCCCGGTCTGTAACGACCGTAGCCGATTCAACGCCACCGACTTGTTCGAATAATTCCTGCAGATCGGTACTTGAGGTTTGGAAATCCAGATTACCGACATAAATTTTGGTAGACATAAACCCAGTTTTACCCTAATGCATTCAAAAAGAGAAGAGCGCCGAAGGGACCGGCATTGATTTTAGCTCGTTCCGATCACCACCGGTCATATCATTCGCTAGCGACTTAAACTTGAAAATCTTGCTTTTCGGTGTGTCGTGTAGTAGACAGCAAAGAGCCGATTGAATGATTAAAATTGCCTGACATGATCTGGGTTTTGTTCATAGCCGCTATTTCTCTTGCTTACGCGAATGGAGCAAACGACAATTTCAAGGGTGTGGCGACCCTTCTGGGCAGCAGAACGATCGATTACCGGCGGGCCCTGGCATGGGCCTGCTGGACAACTCTGGCCGGATCAATTTCAGCCTTCTGGGTGGCGCGAGGACTCCTGCAGGCGTTTTCAGGAAAAGGACTGGTGCCCGATTCAATCGTCGCTTCTTCGACTTTCCAGTTCTCGGTCGGACTGGGCGCGGCAGCAACAGTATTGCTGGCCACCAGGTTCGGGCTTCCCATTTCAACCACCCACGCGCTCATTGGATCTCTGCTGGGTGCGGGCCTCATTCACGCCGGTGGTTCGATCAATGTGGCTCATTTAATATCGATCTTTCTGCTGCCGCTGTTTTTGTCTCCTCTTGTGGCTGTGATCTCGGTCAGCTTGGTTTACCTGACTTGCCGATGGGCCCGATTGGCCGCTGGAATCGACAAAGACACCTGCATCTGCGTGGGCCAAGAGGTAGTTGAGACCATACCCGTTTCCTCTTCCGGGGAAACTCTTTTGAGACCGCTGCCTATCCTCCAGGCCACCATTAATACTGATCAAGTGTGCCGGCAGGTTTACCGGGGGACATTCTTTGGCTTCTCGGCGGCGCGGGGATTGGATATCCTGCACTATGTCAGCGCCGGTACCGTCGGTTTCGCCCGGGGCCTCAACGATACTCCCAAAATTGCTGCGCTATTGCTAATGGTGACCGGCTTTCCCTCTGCCGGAAAATATGGTGTTGTTGCATTCTTTATGGCCCTGGGGGGCTGGATCTCTGCCCGCCGCGTGGCCGAAACGATGAGCCACAAAATCACAGCACTCAATCCCGGCCAGGGCTTCTCAGCCAACCTAACAACCGCCTTCCTGATCATCGTGGCTTCCCGGTTGGGGCTGCCCGTATCAACTACTCACGTCAGTTCGGGCTCGCTCTTCGGGATCGGCCTCCTTTCTGCAAACGCAAACCTCAAAGTGATCACTTCTATCCTGTTCTCGTGGGTGGGCACCCTTCCCGTGGCTATCCTCATCGCCGCATTGCTCTCCCTGATGATTAGATAAATCGCCAAGGTCAACAGCAACCGCCGCCGTGGTAAAAGTACGTCGAACCGGAGACAAAGATATCTTTCCGGCCCAGGCTCTGCAGCGCAGCGGCCGTCTTGTCGCAAACGGCCAGTGGCTGATTTTGCATCAGGCGGTGTCCTTTGCCATCCTCGAAGCACTCCTCGCTCCCGAAGTAAATCGCCGCCTTTCCGGTAAAGACACAAGGTCCGTCCGCCGGCATCGGATCTTTGATTGCACAAATTTCGACGCTTTCAATGTAGATCAATCGCTCTGTGCTGTAATGGGTCGGGTCCAGGACCCGGTAAGGGCGCCGCGCTCGAACCTCCACCGTTCCAAAGCCCGTCCTGGTGACAAGGTCCAGGTAGTCGCTCAGGGGCAGCGCCCCGCTGAGGCAAAGCGCCCTCAATCTGTCGTCTTCCCTCAGGCGCGGCGGGATTTTACCCTCACACACCGGATCGGAGAGGACGAGACGGCCATGAGGTTTCACTACTTGGTGGATCTCGCTCAGCGCCTGCTTCAGATCCTCGGCCCGAAAGATATTGAACAGGCAGTTCTGAGCAGCCACACCAACCTGATCGGATTCGTCCACGGGCAAATCCAGGGCGTCGCCTTCCCGCAGCTCTACAAATTCGCTCCTGAACCAGGGATTCAATTCCTCAGCCTGCCTCAAATTGGACCGGCAGGTCTCCAGCATCTCGCTCACCGGATCGACTCCGATTACCCCGCCGGGTCGCCTGCTGAAATAGGCAAACTGCAGCAGTTCCATTCCCCCGCCCACGCCCACATAAAGAACGGTCGGGCTGTTGACCAGGTCCCGGGGATGAACAGTCGTCCCACAGCCGTAATTCATCTCCAGCATCTTTTGTGGAATTTGAAGCTGCGGAAGCTGCCAAACCGGAGTCGTTGTGCAACAGAGTCCTTTTTGAGGATTTACGGCCGCCGCGCGGTAGATCTCCTGAGTCGTCTTCAGATAATTTTGCATGCTCATTTCACAATCTCCCCCCCGCAGCTTGAACCGGCGCCGGCGGTGCAACCGAAGCAGTGCTGGTCGAGCACGATTCCGCGGCGGGTCAGGCCTGCAAGGTCAAAGTTTCGGATATGGCGCGGCGCGTTTGGTTCGACCTCCAACTCCAGCATCTGGTTGAAATCGCAGTCATAAAGTCGTCCGTCCCATCCGACGGAAACCGTGTTGCGGCACATGACCCCAGCGGCGGCTTCAGAGTTGAAGGAAACGATCAGTTTGGCCATGTACTCTTCATATTTCCCGTTCTGAAGCAGGTAATCGAGAAAGCGGCTGATCGGCATATTCGTGATCGTATAGAGGTCGTTGAAGACGATTCCAAATTGGGACTCGAGTTCTCTCTTGTAGGCTTCTTTCAGCTTCTGTTGATCGGGCGGAAGAAAGGCCCCCAGGGGGTTGTAGACCAGATGAAGCTCCAGCTCTGTATCTTGCCTCCCATAGCCGGCCCGGTTGAGCATGCGCAGAGCCTCGATCGACCTTTCAAACACTCCGTCACCTCGCTGTTTATCCGTGTTTTCGGCCGTGTAACAGGGCAGGGAAGAGATCACTTTAACCCGGCGGGCGGCGAAAAACTCGGGAAGGCGGCGGTATTTCTCGTTCACCGTCAGGATCGTCAGATTACTGCGCACGATGATCTCCCGCCCCAGCCGGTAAATCTCGTCCACAAACCATTGGAAATTCGGATTCATTTCGGGGGCGCCGCCCGTAATATCCACGATACGGATAGTGGAGCCGTTCAGCGCTTCCAGGCAGCGTTGCATGATTGTCCGGTCCATGACCTCCTCCCTATCGGGACCGGCGTCTACATGGCAGTGTGCACACGTCTGGTTGCACATCTTACCTACGTTCACCTGGAGGATTTCAATCTGAAGGGGTCGCAACGGATAAAGTCCTGCCTGCTTTAATTTCTCCTGAAATCGAGGCAAGTCTTCCGGATAGGACTTCCGATCGTTTAAAACTCTAAGCTGAACCAGCGGATTGGCCAACTCGTGGTTAATTGCTTTTAGTGATTTCATTTAGTCTCTCTGAAAACAAGGAAAGTCACACGGTGATTCTGAAGCAGCTTCAGAGCACGTCGGATGTCGCCTGCATTCAGGTCCGGACAATCGCGGCCGACAATTACGATTTGCTCATAGCCCAAGGATGTCAGATCTTCGACTGCATTTTGCAGTCGCTCACCAAAGCCACAGCCCCTTTGCGGGTGGAGCCCTCCCGGCCCACTGCGATTGGCGGATAAGACACCGGTGGGCGAGGTGAAGAAGTGAACGTCCGCTTCAGCCCCAAGCGCCGTCTTCAGGTCAGGAAGCCTCAGTAGACATGCGAATCTCCCTGGCCATTTTCGCCGCGTCAAATCCAGGCTGATCGGGTCGGCAAAGACCAGGATCGCTTTGCCGCGAATTTCTCTGAGGCTCATTTGAGTTTAGTCATTGTATGCAAATCCCTGGGACTGTGCAGTTCGATATCGGACTGAGGCTCGCGCACCGCGTTCGCTACAGCATTCGAACACTAATTAGATGAGTCAAAGCCCCGCCGTGAGACCGCCCGGGGCGCAACTGCCTCAGGAACTGGTCAACAGGGACGCACCGGATTTCGCCGACTTCGAGCCGATCGAGGCCTCGGTACAGCAATAGCGGCTCGCATTCCGGGTAATCTGCAGCGAACTCTCGCAGCGGGCGGACCTTGGAGCGACGCACGCCGGCGCTGTTTTTTACCTCAATAACCCAGAAACTACCCCGGCCATAGACTACAAAATCGATCTCGACACCCGATCGGGTCTGCCCGTAATAGAGTCCGAAATCCTTCGCGCTGTAAGCGATCCAGGCCCGGAGGTGTTGCGCCACAAGACCTTCAAGTGCCCCCCTGCGATCTCCTCTGGCCGGTCGAGTGGCCCTCGCGGCCGCAGCGACTGGAATACGCCCGCGTCGAACAAGAAAAACTTGGGGTGCCCGGCAGTCTGCCGCCGCGCACGTGTCGTGAACACCGGTAGTCTAAACCCGAGCAGCAGGTCTTCCATTATCTCCAGGTACCCCTCTACGGTCTTGCGATTGACTTGGCTCTCCCGTGCTACATTGCTGACGTTCAGGACACTCGCGTGTGAGAAGCTCACCGCTTCCAGGAAGCGCGCGAAAGCTCCAACATTGCGCACCAACCCTCTGTCTGTACCTCGTGCTCGAGATACAGGTTGGCGTAGGCCGCCAGCGTATCCTCTGGTTGCGCGGAATCGAGCACCAGGGACAGAAGGCCTATCTCCAGGCTCCGCTCCAGGTCGAAGGTCGGCAACTCCGCAGCGAGAAACGGGTGCAGCGTCCGGACAACGGCGCGCCCGGCAAGCAGGTCTATCCCGCCCCGCCTCAGTTTGCGCGCGCTCGGGCCAGTCAGAACAAAACGGGGCGGCGAGGGTTGTTCCATCAGGTCGTGCACCACATGCAGCAGCTCCGGCGCCCGCTGGACCTCGTCTACCACTACATCGCGCCCTGCTGGATCGCCCCGAACGACCTCGCCCAATCGCTCCGACCTTGAGGCCATCTTCCGATAGACCTCCGGCCGGAGGGGGTTTACGAAAATGGCTTCGGGTAGCCGCTGCCGCAACCAGGTTTTCTTGCCCGTCCCGCGCGGTCCGAACAGGAAGAAACTCTGCTCGGGCAGCGTCAAAAATCGAGGAACAAATTCCATTCTGAGGCTCAATATGGCATTTGTTCTGCCATTTTGCAAAAAAGAAAACGAGGTGGAAAAATTGAAAGCCGGGTGGCCATTCATTTAAGGAAACGGCTTCAAGCCTCAATAGAGAATGACGAATGTTCCGTCGGCCCGGGTGAAAGCGGCAGGTCGATCCCAGACGGGCAGGTCCTCACGCACTCCTTGAAAGCCCTCCAAAGGGCGAAGCTCTCGGTCAAAAACTTGCCAGTGCAGCCGCCCGCCCTTGCGCCAGGCCGCGCCTTCAGTCCAGACTAGAAGAGTTTGCCCCTGCGCGTTGCGGGCCAGTGCCGGGTGTTTGCGGTTTGCACCCTGGCCCGGCGCCGGGACAAGCTCATTAAGCTTCGGGAGCGCCGGACTGATCTCGCCGAAAAACACCTGCTGCTCGGTTTCCCAGGCAGCCAGCACCCCACGCTCGTCTCCCCAGAATGCCGCGGTGCTCATGACGCAGGATTCGACCGGCCATACCTGAACTCGCACACCTTTGAAGTTTTTCCCTCCGGGCTCTGAAATCAGCAGGTAAACATCGCGGGTCCCTGAACCGTCGGCTGAGCGGTAGAGAACGTAAACTCGCCCGTCACCGTCTGCAAAGGCCCTCATCCCGCAACAGGCGCATACTCCAGTCGCTTTGTCCCAGGCGGACTCTTCAACGGAGAAACGCTCTCCGTCATCGGAAGAAGCGGCAACCCAGATTTGACGCTCCGCTTCCGAGTGTGATGCGCGACCGGGTGCGTGCCACATAACCCAGACATTGCCGTTTGGGTCGGCGGCCAGACTGCCTCCGCCGTCCACACCGGTCTTTACCTGTAGAACATTTCGCTGCGGCTCAAATCCCAGCCCATCCGGCCTCAGGCGCGTGTAAAGCATGGGGGCTTCTCCGGCGGGAGCGCGGGGTTCCGCTTTGGAGGAACCCATCCAGGCCACGTGCACAAGTCCGTTCCGGCCCAGCGCCAGGTGCGGAGCGCGTACAGTGCCGGCGGCAATGGCACTGGCCGGTTGGGAGTTCACGCGTACTGGTTTCGAGAAGCTCCGGCCGTAGTCTCCGGACCGCACATAATAGACATCGCCGTGAGACGCCTCCCCCTTGAAATAAATCAAGTGGAGAACGCCGCCATCGTCCACTGCCAGGTCTGGCAGAATCCCACCACCGGGGACCCTAAGGACCTCAACGCCGCCGCTGGCAAGCAGAGAGAAACAAGAGATCAGGGTCAAGCAGATGAGGGAAATATAACCTTTGATTCTGCGCATCATTGGGCCTTTCAGCTTCACATATCCATCGTTGCGCCATTGTGCGACAACTATTCGCGCCGGCTTCGGATGATGGATTTAAATCGATCTGGATTGTAGCACGGAAATCCATCAACCCCAGGTGCCGGGAGGCCGCAGTGTGACGAAGTTCGATGTCCGGCTTGAAGACGGCGAGACCAGAACCGCACCTGCGGAAGATCTCGACCTATCGAGAGGATTTCCGGAGCCTGAATTCAGCAGTCTGGTGCAAGCGACATTGTCGCGAGCCGGCACTTGCAGGTTGATGGTTCTTCCAAGAGAATACACTACGTGCCTGAAGCTTCGCTCGCTTCCCAACGAACTTTGCTTCTCGAGCCCACCGCGGTAAACCTGATTCTTGCCGAGGCTCGCCGCTGCCAGGCAGAAGGCCGTGATCTGGTGTCGCTGATGCGAGGTGAGCCCGACTTTCAGACGCCTCCTCATATTGTCGAGGCTGCGGTCCGGGCGCTGCGCAGCGGGCGGACCGGTTACCCGGACAATCGAGGCGAAGCGGCTCTGCGCGAAGCGGCCGCCGAAAAGCTGAAGCGTGACAACCGGATTGAGTATGACCCCGGCTGCGAAATACTGATCACCAGCGGCGCCACCTTCGGGATCTATGCGGCGCTTGCCGCCATTCTCGACGAAGGAGACCAGGTGCTGCTGCCGGACCCGATTTATGATGCCTACCGGTCGCCCATACGACTGGCGGGCGGAACAATCCGGTCTGTCCCGGCCCGGCTGCAGGACGGCCGATTCCGGCTTGATCGTGAGGACCTGGAGTCCGCCTGGACTCCAGCCTGCAAGGCGCTGCTGCTGAACACTCCCTGGAACCCGTTGGGAACCGTTTTTACAGAATCTGAATTAAGGGATATCGGGGAATTCCTGGAGAGCCGCGATCTGCTGCTCATCAGCGACGAGATTTACGAGGCGATCACTTACGCCGGCCATCACCACGTTTCCCCGGCGGCGCTGTCCGATCCTCTTCGGGCCAGGTGCATCCTCATCAACAGCCTCTCCAAGACGTATGCCATGACCGGCTGGAGAATCGGCTATTGTGCGGGTCCAGCGGAGCTGATCCAGGCCATGTTCCTGGTGCTGCAGCAATCCAGCCGCGGGCCCGCGCTGTTTGTGCAAGATGCAGCAGCCACTGCCTTGCGCGGCCCACAAGACTGCGTGGCCGAGATGCGCCAGGAGTACGAGTGCTGCCGCGCCCAGGTCCTGGAGGAGCTAACGGGGCTGCCGGGTGTGGGCCTGATCCATCCGGAAGGAGGATTCTTTGCCCTGGTCGATATCCGGGAATTGTCCCTTCCCTCCAACCAGGTGCGCCGGCAACTTTTGGCTGACACAGGGGTGGTGGTCGTCCATGGAGCTGCTTATGGGCAGGGAGGGGAAGGCACCTTGCGTGTCTCATTTGCGGCCGGCGGCGAGAACCTGAGCAGGGGACTGCAACGCCTGCGCAAAGGACTGCTCGAAATCGCGGAGGCTGTACACAATTAATAAGCCATTGATAAACGCGTCCATTAGTTCTCGCGTTCCTCAGGCTGATGCCTCGGCCGTTGACGTGGAGGCGCTGCGCCGCGAATTGGAATCCCGGATCGAGGGAGAAGTGCGCTTCGATAAGCTCTCTCGAGCGCTATACTCCACGGATGCCAGTATTTATCAGATCGAGCCTCTGGGAGTGGTGGTCGTAAACTCCAATTCTGATGTGATCCGTACCATCCAGATCTGCAGTCGTTTTCACTGCCCGCTCACGGTTCGGGGGGGAGGGACATCGCAGGCCGGTCAGGCCGTCGGTCCTGGCATTCAGATGGACACCTCAAAATTCCTGAATCGCATCCTGGAAGTAAATACCGAGGAGGGCTGGGTGCGCGTGCAGCCGGGTGTTGTCCTGGATGAGTTGAATGCTCACCTCCGTCCCAAAGGCTTCATGTTTGCGCCCGACGTATCCACTTCCAGCCGCGCCACCCTGGGGGGCATGATCGCCAACAATTCAAGCGGCGCACGATCCGTGATCTACGGCAAGACCATCGACCATGTCCTGCATTTGCAAGTTGTGCTTTCCGATGGCACGCTCGCTCACCTGCGGCCGCTCTCAGCGCCGGAGCTGGAAACCATCTGCCAGGGCGATAGTATCGAAGCCGCCGGCTACAGGACGGTCCGGCAACTGGCGGCTTCCCTGACAGGCGAAATCGACCGGCGCTTTCCCAAGATCCTGCGGCGAGTGGGCGGCTATAACCTCGACGCTTTTACAAGGCCGGATGAGCCGTTCGACCTTTGCAAGCTGATGGTCGGATCGGAAGGTACGCTGGGTGTGGTGGTTGAAGCCAGGCTGAAGCTGGTGCCGCTGCCCCGGGCAAGGGCGCTTCTCGTCATCCATTTTGAAGATTTGCTGCAGGCTTTGGCCGCAACTCCAGCTATCCTCGAGCACCAGCCCGCTGCTGTCGAGGTCATGGATCGGTTCATCCTGCACCACACTAATCAAAACCCGGCGCTTGAACGCCTGCGCGATTTCGTCCAGGGAGATCCGGGAGCGCTTTTGATGGTGGAGTTTTATGGGGAAGGCGCCGAGCTTCTTCCGTCCAGGATGCAAGCCCTGGAAGATGACTTGCGTTCCCGGCATTTCGGCTACCATTTCCACCGGGCTGTCGAGCCGGCTGCCCAGGCCAGAATCTGGAGTCTGCGAAAGGCTGCGCTGGGCCTTTCCATGGCCATGAAGGGAGATGCCAAGGCGCTTTCCTTTGTCGAGGATACGGCTGTGGCTCCGGAAAGACTCAGAGATTACATCGAACGTTTTCTGGAAATTGTTCGGAAGCACGGGACTGCCGCCGGCGTCTATGCTCACGCTTCGGTCGGATGCCTGCACGTCAGGC
Source organism: Acidobacteriota bacterium (assembly GCA_050747825.1). Taxonomy (GTDB): domain Bacteria; phylum Acidobacteriota; class UBA6911; order RPQK01; family JBOGJG01; genus JBOGJG01. The sequence continues at coordinate 16,555 of JBOGJG010000021.1, forward strand.
CCGTGATCGACTTGAAGACTGAAGAAGGCATACAGAAACTGGAAGCCATTGCCAATGACGTGGCGGACCTGGTGCTGGACCACGGTGGCGCCATCTCGGGCGAACACGGCGACGGCCTGGTCCGCAGCCCTTTTGCTTTAAAGATGTTCGGGCCGATCCTGTACGACGCATTCCGCAGGATCAAACGGACATTCGACCCTGTGGGAATCCTGAATCCCGGAAAGATCGTGGATGCGCCTCCCCTCACTTCGAACTTGCGTTACGGCGTTGGATATCGAACCGCTGACCCGCCGACTTACTTCGATTACTCCGAATACGGCGGCCTGGGCCGCGCCGTAGAGATGTGCAGCGGCGTGGGCGCCTGCCGCAAAAAGCTGGACGGGACGATGTGTCCTTCTTACATGGCCACTTTGGAGGAGACGCATACCACCCGGGGACGAGCCAATGTACTCCGCCTGGCCATGAGCGGAAGTCTGGGCGAGGCCGGCCTGGCCGATGAGGAAGTCCTTAAAGCTCTGGACCTTTGTCTGGAATGCCGCGCCTGCAAGTCCGAGTGTCCGGTAGGTGTCGATATGGCGCGCTTTAAAAGCGAATTCCTGGCCGGCTACTGGAAACGCCACGGCACCCCCCTGCGCGCCCGCCTGCTGGGGAACATCGGCGAACTCTCTTGCTGGGGCAGCCGCATGGCCCCTCTGTCCAACTGGATAACGCACAGCCGGCCATTCCGTCGCCTGGGTCAGGCTTTGCTGGGGATCGACTCCCGCAGAACACTGCCGAAATGGAAGCGCCCGACGCTGGAGCAATGGTACAGCCGGAGAAAAGCGGTCTGGGCAGAAGAAGCCGCTTCGTCCCGGGTCGTCCTCTTCAATGACACTTTCACCAATTACTTCGAACCCGAGATCGGGATCGCCGCCGTCGAAATCCTCGATTCACTGGGAGTCGGGGTTCACCTGGGAGGCTATCACTGCTGCGGACGCCCCCTGATCTCCCAGGGCCTGCTGGCAAAGGCGCGCCAGCGCGCCGCTGCGAATGTCGAAAGCCTGTTTGCGCCGGCAGAGCAGGGAGCGAAAATCGTTTTCTGCGAGCCCAGTTGTCTGTCAGCCGTAAGGGAAGACACCCCGGCTCTTCTGAAGGGAGAAGCCCGAAGAAAAGCTGAGGTGGCGGCCGGCGCCTGCATGCTTTTCGAGGAATTTCTCGAGCAGCAGTGCGAGTCGGGGCGGGTCAGGCTGGTACTGAAATCCGGACCTTCCAAAGTCCTTCTGCATGGGCATTGCCACCAGAAGTCGATGGGATTGCTGCCGCCTGCTCTGTCTCTGCTGTCTCGAATCCCGAACACTGCAGTCATTGATCCGGACGCCGGCTGCTGCGGAATGGCGGGTTCTTTCGGTTATCTTCGCGACCACTACGAGGTCTCCCTAAGGATAGCCGAGCGTCGCCTGCTGCCGGCCATCAGGGATGAAGCGCCCGGCACCCTCGTGGTGGCGACCGGTACCTCCTGCAGGCACCAGGTGCGGGACTTCAGCGGACACTCGGCCATTCACCCCGCTGTCCTGCTCCGCTCGCTGCTCTCAGACGAGTCGGGGAAAGGTGAAAGGCACTGATGGATTTGGCATCGATATCCCTGGGCGCCCTGGCACTGGCTATTGTGGTCAGTTGCACAACCCGGATCAATGTGGGATTCCTCTCTCTGGTGCTTGCCTGGATCATCGGAGTTCTCCTTGCCGGCATGAAGAGCAGCGAAGTAGCTGCTGGATTTCCCGTGCAGTTGTTTCTGACACTGACCGGGGTCACCCTCCTCTTTGCAGAGGCGCGGGCCAACGGGACGCTGGAGCGGATAGCCTATTACGCTGTGAGCATTTGCAAGGGAAATCTTGGGCTGATTCCGGTCGCGTTCTTTCTGGTGACTCTGGGGATGGCTTCGATTGGAGCCGGAAATATTGCGGCAGCCGCCCTGATCGCCCCAATGGCCATGGCGGTGGCAGGCCGGATCGGCATCTCGGCTTTCCTGATGACGATCATGGTCGGCAACGGCGCCAACGCCGGATCGCTCTCGCCATTTGCTCCCACGGGAATCATTGTCCATGGCCTGATGGACCAGATGGGACTGGGCGGTGTGCAGTGGCAGACCTATGTGAATAACCTCGTCGCTCATGTGGCCGTCGCTTTTGCCGGTTATCTTCTTTTGGGCGGCTGGCGCTTATTCGGCCGCACTCACGTGGACACGGATGAGGTTGGCCAGGATCAATCGCAGGACCATTCCTTTGAGGCGCGGCACTGGGTGACGATGGGCGCCATAACGGCTTTGATCTCGGGAGTCATTTTCTTCGAGCTCGATGTCGGCATGGGAGCATTTACCGCGGCTGTTTTACTGGCGCTCCTGAGAATGACTGACGAAGCAACCGCCATCCGGCTCATCCCCTGGGGAGTCATCCTCATGGTCACCGGCGTCACGGTGCTGGTGTCGCTGCTGGAGAAGACGGGCGGGATGGACTTGTTTACTTCGATTCTGGCCCGATTTTCCACCCCGGATTCCATTACCGCTGTGGTGGCGCTGGTCACCGGGCTGATCTCGGCTTACAGCAGTACCTCGGGAGTGGTTTTGCCCGCCTTCCTGCCCACAGTCCCGAGTCTGATCGAAAGACTCGGTGGTGGGGATGCTCTGGCGATCGCTTCTTCCATGAATCTGGGTTCGCATCTGGTGGATGTTTCGCCGCTCTCGACCATCGGAGCACTGTGCATCGCCGCCGTCCCCCCCAGCGAAGATTCACGTATCCTGTTTTACAAGGTGCTGGCCTGGGGCCTATCGATGTCGGTGGTGGGCATGGTTGTATCTTATGTCTTTTTTGGGCTGTTGTGGTGACGCTCCGATCCTCCTATTGAAATCTCGCTGCAAAACGCCTACTCTTAGCACCAGATGAATGATGCTATACTGCAGCAAAAGACATTCATAGACGGGTGACATGAGCGCATCGCTGCCATACCGCCTCCTGGCGAACAATGCGGCCGTCAGCCAGTACGGGTACTCCAGAGAGGAATTCCTTTCCATGACCATCAAAGACATCCGTCCTGAAGAAGATGTGCCTGCTCTGGAGGAGATCCTGGCGAGGCAAAAAGATCCCATTTGGCCAGTCCGGTATCTGGCGCGAAATCAGCTCACATTCCCTCACCTTTAAGACCCGGAAGGGTCAGCAGGCATCCTAACCCGAAAAGTGAGAGAGATCGATCCTGGACGCGTGATACAATCGCCCACAATAAAGGGAATGAAAATGAAAAGACATTTTTGGGGACTTGCTTTGGTCCTTTCCGTCACGACTGCTTTCCTGCTGGCGAAGGACTTCTGGGAAAAGCCATTTTCCGAATGGAAGGAGCAGGAGGTCAGGAAGATGCTCACGGACTCTCCCTGGGCCGATCAGCACGTGTTTACGCGTACTCTGATATCAGAGTTCCAAAGCAGTGGCGTGGGCGGCGAAAAGGAGTTATTCGATGCCTACACGGTACGCTTTTTTACGGCGATTCCGATCCGGCAAGCCTATGTCAGGATGCTGCAGCTCAATCATAAGTACGACGAGATGGTGCCCGAGCAAAAGGAGCAGTTCGATACTCAGACCAGCGGATTTCTGAGCGGGGAGAGTCCGGATATCGTCGTGGCTCTGGATTTTGCCAGCAATGACCAGTCCATGAGCATGCAAATCCAGCGCACGCTGCAGTATCAGACTACTGACCAGCTCAAGCAGCTTGTTTATCTGTTCACCGACAGCGCGGGGCAAATTCCGGTGAAGCAGTACTTCGCCCCAGGCCAGGACGGTACGGGAGCCAAGTTCATTTTTCCTCGTACGATCGATGGCAAGCCTGTGGTCACTCCCCAGGATAAGGAAGTGAAATTTGAATTCGAGGTTCCAAACTCTCAGTCCACGGGGTCGGAAGTGTCTGCCCCGCACCGTATCTTCATCACCTGGAAGGTGAAGGATATGATGTATCAGGGGCAGCTCGCCTTGTAGACTCGCCGGGTTCTATCAGGTCCCGTGGATTGCACGACATGCATTCCGGCCTGGACAAAGTGGCCGAATGCCGCATCAGCTTCGTCGCAGTAATCGACCACGCCCGAGACAACCACCGGCGAAGTGCAGTCTTCCAGCAGGTAAATCCGTTCGATCAAGTCCGCTGTTGCGAGCTGTCGGATCGCTCAGCAGACCCTGAACCGTCCAGGCCACACAGTGGCTCCAATGTCTTCGTAGGACACTGTGGTGAGCGGAGCCGGATGCCTGCCTTCATCGTCAACCAGGGAAATGCCCTGAAATATCTGGAGAGCCTGATGAGTATCCAGCGTGGGAGCGATCCGGGTAATTTTGTCCAGGTTGCGGTATGAACTGGCAGAATCTGCGGTTGTCATCAACGGCACCGGTTCCCGAGGGTCCTGCCACAAAGAGTTCGTATTCAGGCATGCAAAAGGTGTTCTGAACGTCCACGACCAGCAGGCAAATGCGAAAAGAGTCGCTGACAGCCGGTGAAATCTCGTGCTCGGCGGCCCAGTTTTCAGCCTCTTCGGCTCTCTTCTGATACTCGACACGCCACACCTGTCCCACCCGCTCCGGGTCGAAATGAGGGGAGATGGGAAGTGTTTTCTATCTCATCACGGTGCAACAATACGTTATTTCCGTAGGAGGTGGTTTTGGAAAGCCCAAACTGGCTTTTAAGTTTCTACGGGGTAAAATAGCATTGTGCCCCAACTCAGCCTATTTTCAGTGAGTTATGCCGGACTGTGGGGACAGCACCGGCTTGACCTGCCCGCCTTCATAGCCAGGGCGTCGGCGCTTGGCTACGATTCCGTGATGCTGATGGGCAAGCGCCCCCATCTGTCGCCCCTCGATGCCACGGACGGGCAGATCGCCTCTGTAAGGGCTAGCCTGCAGGAACGAGGCATCGCCTGCGCCGCCATTGCAGGCTATACCGATCTGGCGGGCTCGGGAGCAGCCGAGGTGCCTCACCTGGAGATGCAGATTGCTTACGTCGAACAGCTGGCGCAGATTGCCGCGGCTCTGGGTGCGCCGGTGGTCCGTGTCTTCACGGCTTACGAATCCCCGGGTGTTGGTCCCGGTGCGCTGTGGAGCCGGGTTGTCCCTGCGCTGCAGGAGATGTGCGACCGCGCGGCTGCTTGTGATGTGACGATCGCTGTACAAAACCACCATGACCTGGGTGTCCACACGGATGTGCTGCTGGAGCTTCTGTATGACGTCGGCCGGCCCAATTGCAAGGTCGGATTCGACGCTTGGTCTCCGGCCCTGCGGGGAGAGGATCTTTACGAGTCGGCGCGCCGTATGGCTCCGCATACAGTCATGACCACAAATGCCGACTATGTTCGCCTGCCGCGCTTTCAATATCGACCTGACCTGGTCAACTACGAGCGCGTCATGCCGGATCAGGTGCGGGCCGTGAATTTTGGAGAAGGTTTCATCGATTACAAGGCCTTCTTCCAGGGACTTCAGGATGGAGGTTTCGATGGTATTGCCAATTACGAAATCTGCTCGCCCGTACGCGGGGGCGGCAGTCTGGAGAACCTGGACATCTGCGCAGGCCATTACCTGGCCTGGATGCGGCGCCACGTCGTCAAGAGCATTCTGAAAGGAAGCAGATGACACTGACCGCTGACTGGCTGACCGCTGGCCGTCTACGAACCGGTCAGCGGTCAGTAGGCGAGCGCAGCGAGCCGGGCTCAGTGGTTAGCTCGTGGCACGGGCAAAGCCTTGGGAATGATATTTTGAATTTTAGGTGAAACAAATGGCTGTGACAATTGAGAATCCGCTCACTCAAGGATTGAGGCTGGAACGCAGCGCACAACCGTGCGTGGTGGTTGTCTTCGGCGCTTCTGGAGACCTGACCCGGCGTAAGCTGGTGCCGGCGCTCTACAGTCTTTTTCAGCAGGGCCTGCTCTCCAGCGGCTTCTCCATTCTCGGTTCCGCCCGAACCCAGATGTCCCAGGATGCATTTCGGGACTATCTACGGGAGGCAGTCGAGGAGTTTTCAGACGAAGGTCCGGTTGACTCCATTATGTGGAAGGAATTTGCTTCCGGCCTTTTCTATTCTGCCTCGGACAGCAGTGACCCTCAGAGCTATGACGAACTGAAGCAGCTCCTGGAGCAGATCGATCAGGAGCGGGCTACCTCGGGCAATCGCCTCTTTTATCTATCCACGCCGCCCAGAGCTTACATGGAGATTACCCGGCTGCTCAATGAAAAGGGCCTGAATATATCGGCAAACGGCGGCTGGGTGAGGATTGTCGTGGAAAAGCCTTTTGGTACCGACCTGGAGAGCGCCAGGGAACTGAACGCTCACCTGTTGAATATTTTCGACGAAGAGCAGGTATACCGGATCGATCATTACCTGGGCAAAGAGACCGTCCAGAACATCATGGTCCTTCGCTTTGCCAATGCCATTTTCGAACCGCTCTGGGACCGCCAGCATATCGATCACGTTCAGATTACGGCGGCCGAAAGCGTCGGTGTTGAAGGACGTGGAGGTTACTACGAGAAGTCCGGCGCCCTGCGTGACATGATCCAGAACCACCTGCTGCAGGTCTTTTCGCTGGTGGCGATGGAGCCTCCGGTTTCCATGGATGCCGATAGAGTGCGCGATGAAAAATCCAAGGTCATGCGAGCGGTGCGCCCCATACCTCCCAAACAGGTTGCGGAATATGCGATCAGGGCGCAGTACGGGCCCGGCTTTGTTGAAGGCGAGAAATCCGTGGCCTATCGCCAGGAAGATGGCGTGAAGCCCGATTCCGGTACTGAGACTTATGCAGCACTGAAGCTCTTCATTGATAACTGGCGCTGGGCCGAAGTTCCCTTTTACCTGCGATCGGGAAAACGCCTGCCTAAACGAGTCAGTGAGATCGCGATTCAATTCAAGCAGGCGCCACACCTCATTTTCAAAGAAGCTGGAGAGCTGAAATTTGAGGGTGGCGCCAATGCGCTGGTCATCCGGGTGCAGCCCGATGAAGGGATATCGCTGAAGTTCCGCTCCAAGATTCCAGGCCAGGCGTTTAACCTTCGCCCTGTCAATATGGATTTTCGCTACGGCACTTCTTTTGGAAGGAGGTCCCCCGAGGCATACGAGAGACTGCTGCTGGACGCCATGTTGGGCGATCAGACTCTATTCGCCCGAAACGATATGGTTGAGCTTTGCTGGAAGCTCCTGATGCCAGTGCTGGAGGCCTGGAAGGGTGACGGCCAGATACCGGTTTACGAGTCCGGCAGTTGGGGCCCCGTGGAAGCCGACGCCCTGTTAGAAGCAGCCGGAAGGCGCTGGCGGCGGCCCTAGAGCCGGCGCCGTCGGGATTGAGCCTTTATGCAGCATTCCTACTTGGGGGTAAAATCGATTCCGTGGCTTTCGTGAATGCCCAGGAGATTGAGCGCAAGCTCGGTGACATCTGGGAGGAAATGGCTGGAGTCTCTGAAGATGAGCGGGCGGTGATGCGTGCCTGCGTTCTCAATTTCCTGGTTTATGCCGGTCGGGAAAAAGATGCCCCGGAGCTGGACGAATGCATTGCCAGGATCAGCCAAGAGCATCCTAGCCGGGTATTCCTGATACACTCCGGACCCGAAGATTCCGAATCCGTTTTGAGTGCGGATGTGGCGGCGCGCTGCCATACGCTTGGAAAAGGCAGGCACGTTTGCTGTGAGGTTATCAAGCTGAAGGCCCAAGGACAAAGCGCTGACGAGCTTTCCAGTCTTATCCGGCCTCTCCTGATCGCTGACATTCCCAGCATGTTGTGGTGGCGGCCGGATCCTCAATTCCAAAGCCGCCTTTTTTTGATGCTGGTATCAATGTGTGATCGGGTCATCCTGGACTCACGACACCTCGCAGCCGATCAGTCCAATCTGGGCAGCCTGGCCGAACTCGTGGCGCAACGAGCCAGGTGGACGGTTGTCAGTGATCTCAACTGGGCACGACTGACCTCCTGGCGAAGCGCCGTGGCCGGCTTCTTTGACGTGCCCAACTGGAGGCCGCAGCTTGAGCGCCTTGAGGATATCCAGATCGAATACCGCTCTTGGAACAGTGACTCCGCTTTACCCATTCAGCCGTTGCTGGCCGCGGGATGGATAGCCAGCCGTTTAAAGTGGAATGTGGCGGAGCGGATCTACCGGTCGCACAGCGGATTCTCTCTAATCGCACGCCACCCGGGAGGAAAAGTGAATATAAGCTTCCGGCCGGAAGAAGTGTCCCGTGGCATTGTCGGTTTAAATTCAATTATTGTCTCAACGGGCGGGGAGCAGACAACTCGTTTCGAGTCCACACTCGCCCCTGATGGGGAGCATATCGAGTGCAAAGCCAGGGCCGGAGGCCCCAGAGCTAAGAGTCATGTGGTCAGAGTGCCCGATGTGAGCGAGGCGGCGTTGCTCTGTCGAGAGCTCGAAATCCTGAGACACGACAGGGCCTACGAGCAGGCTCTGAACTTTGTCGTGCAATGCGTGTAGAGGCTGAGCTGTTCGTGGCGCCGGACGGGGGCGGTGCTTACCGGCGCTGCGCCGAACTTTTCGTCGAGGCTTCGGCCGCGGCCATCTCATCCACTGGCCGTTTCACCGTTGCTCTTTCAGGGGGCTCAACCCCGACGGAGCTTTACGGGCTTCTGAGTGGCGAGGCTTATCGGCTCCGCATCTCATGGCAAGACATTCACTTCTTCTGGGGCGATGAAAGATACGTCCCTCCCGACCACGCCGACAGCAACTTTCGAATGACGAAGGAGAGTTTGCTCGACCGGATCGGAGTTCCGTCTTCGAACATCCATCAGGTCGTGACTGACAGGGAAGATCCGGCTCAAATTGCAGCCGAGTATGAAAGCCAACTGGTTCAATTCTTTCGGCTTGCACGCTCCGGCCAGCCTCGCTTTGATCTCATCCTGCTGGGCATGGGAGAGGACGGTCATACGGCTTCACTCTTCCCGGAAACGCCTGCCTTGCAGGTAAAAGACCGCGCCGTCGTAGCCAACTACGTCGAGAAACTGGAATCGTGGCGAATCACCCTCACCCCCCCTGCCATCAATAACGCCTTGCACGTGATCTTCCTGATTACGGGGGCGTCCAAAGCGTCCGCTGTCCGGGATGTGCTGGAAGGGCCATACCGGCCCGAGAGGCTGCCCTCGCAACTTATCGATCCGGTTAAAGGACGACTGACTTTTATTCTCGATCGGGCAGCGGCCGGAGGTCTCAGTGCACCTTCGCTGTCTCGATAGGAAATCGTTCTCGCCAGGCATCCCATCCTCCCTGCAGGGCCACCGCTTTGAGACCGGTAGCCCGGAGTTCCTGCGCCGCACGGGCGCTGGTGGCCTCGGAGGGTCAGGCACAGTAGGTAACGATCAGCCGTTTCTCATTCGGATAATCGCCCGCCCACCTAGTATTACTCTGTTAAGTATAGCCGAAATTTGGACAGCCCTTGGGTTTAAACTGGGAAGGTGAAGTGGAAGCCCAGCCGGTGGCAAGAGAGCTTGCGACGCTTCGAGGAGTTCTTCAGCTCGATCGGAGCCGCTCTGGGCCGTGCGGAACGGCGTCGAAACGCCGCCTATTACATTCAAGGGTTGCTGTTGCCAGGAGAACGGAAATCGGTCGAGCCGCTGGCCGAGCGGTTGCGGGTCGACAGCCAGCGATTGGGAATAAAATAGGTGACACGCTCGAAATTCCGACCAAAAGCCGCGAAAACACTGAGTTCGAGTGGCGGTCTGGCACCTACCAACTTCCACGGTCGAGTAAGTAAGATTCAGCATTGGCGGGGATTGACTGATCCATTCCGTCACTATGCCGGAGCGACTTGCCAGGTCTTTACCGGCCTCATGATTTCGGCCGGAATCTTTAAGCTCGAGTAGATCTGCCGGTGAAGCGCTTCGGGAGTCGTGGCCTTGCGGACTTTCAGAACCGCTGCGTCGCATATCGGCAGGACCACCGTGACCACCTTGTGGGTGCTAAGCTGCCGGCAAAGAGTCCACCAGGAGGTATGGATCCCCTGATCCAGAAAAGTCTTCTCGATGGCCACCAGCAGGTGATCAGCGAGGATGCAGAGAAAAATGTGGGCCTGAGTGCGATGCTGGAGATGATGGAAAATCGGCCTTTCCAAAAGCGGGCTCTTCATCGCCCGAAAGGCCGCCTCCACTCGGCTCAGCAGCAGGTAAGACCGCCCAATCTCAACCGTCGTCAGATCCTGCCGATCCGTCTTTAACAGGTAGGCACCATCCAGTCTTTCAGCCCGATTCTGGTGCGTCTGCTCCTGCCACCCGAGCTGCCTCGGATGGCTGTTGAAGCTGATATCATAGTAGCGAGCTACCCGCGGATAGCGCTCCTTGAGCCTGCCGATTTGCCTGGTGAATCTTTTCGCTCTGTTTCAAGCGCCCCTTCTCCACCCGTTTTCTCAGTCGCTCCAGATGCGCGAGTAGGCGCTGCTCCTGCTTAAGCCGGAGGGCGCGATCTTTTTCCGGCCGGCCCTCACTCAAACAGAGAATGTAAGTTTGTTCTCCTTTTTTGCGGAGCTTGATCCAGACGCGTGTTTTTCTCTGATTCAGGTTCCAGGATGAAGGCGAGCGCACCACCTCTTGCCCATCCTCTTCTCGCTCAAAATCCTCCCACCAGGCGTCTCTTTCCCCAGGCCGTCCTCCCACCACATAATGCAACCTTCGACTCCCAAGCAGGGCCAGATTGTCCTCCGAGCTCAGTCCCCAGTCCAGGATCACCGTGGTACCTACTTTGGATCCGGTGCGTTTCTGCAAAGAATCGAGCATCTCCTCCAGCGTGGTCACATCCGGCCGGTTCCCATCAAAAACCTCGTGGGCTTTGGGAAAACCGTCCCGGTCCAAAACCAGTCCCACCACCACCTGTTTGCAATCCGGACGCTGGTCTCGTGAATAGCCCCGCTGGGCCTGCGGGTTCGCTTCGGCCGGCCCTTCAAAATAAGTGGAAGGTGAGGTCGTACAGCTAAACGGAATCATCCAGATTGAAAAGCGTTTTTTCTTTTTCAGCCAGCTCTTTTTCGATGCGTTCTCGATTCGGATGCAGCCGATCCAGATTCCGATACAAGGCTTCATCACTGAGACCGGACAAGTCCCCATTCACTACCTCTGCCGGCGCCCTTCGGGACATCCAGGGCACCATGGCGTGTTCGGAGAGTGGAAAGATCAAACGGTTCAGGACCATGGCCTCGGTCAGACGACAAGCCCGCCAAGAAAGCCCGACTCGGTCGATCTCATCCAGTCCCAAGCGCTGCCGCATCTGGTGACCACGTGGACCGGGCCCGCCTCTCGCGCTTCCTCCAGATCGGACTTTTTCCGGATCGATGCGAACCTCACCCTGAAGCGCCCCTTCGGGGCCGGCTTTCGCCCCTTCACCGACTTTGTGCAGCAGTTGCTTCAACTCGGGGCCCTCCAGCTGAAGTGATTTTTGCCCTTGCAGACTGGCCTCAAGCTTGTGAGCTAAGTCTAGCCACTGCTCACGAGGAGCCGGAGCCAAACTTCCCAAGGAGCAGATAACCCGTTGTCGAGGACTTTTGTCCGTGAGTACCGACTCCACAAGAAGGTGATGGACGTAGGTTCTTCCTTTGTGAGTCTTGGTGGTCTTTCGGATGTACATCCGCCACTTACCAAGCCAACCTGACATCTAATTAATTACAAGCACATTTATTCGTCACTATTTACGGCTTGCGCCAACCCGCACACCAAAAATCAACTACTTGCAGGGAGATCTTGCCTCGAATCGCCCCAAAATCAGGGTTAGACCGTGGAAGTTGGGCTAATTCGCTTTTGGCTCGGAATGTGGGGTATTGATAATCGCTTATCATTATTTGAACGAGGAG
>JBOGJG010000022.1:0-21370 GCA_050747825.1 Acidobacteriota bacterium
TTCTCGATCTCCTGGGCGGCATTGTCCGAAACGTGTGCCGTGTCCGGGGCGTTCCGGACGCTCCCACTTTCGAAATGGTCACCACCCCCAATGCAAAGCAGCAGCAGGCTCTCGATCTCCTTGAAACAATCAAGTTGTAGGCAGCACGCTTTACCCGATATCCTCGTATCCCATTGAGAAATGAAGGGAAAACTGCTTACTGGCCCTAAGAACTTCGGTCTGTCGGTGCAGTTGCTGCGGATTGAGTTGCCGAAATTGGCGCCCTAACTTAGCTTTGGCTGATTTTGAGATGTGCGCAGATGCCAGCAGTATCCCACTGCCGTGCGCTGCTTTGAGGAAGATTTCGAAGCCTGTGTGGCTCATTTGAACTGCCCGCCGGCTCACCACCAGGCGATCCGCACGACGAATCTACTGGAGCGGCTTTTTGGGGAAGAAAGGCGCCGGATGAAAGCGGTCGGGACACTCTTTGGCGAGCGGCCCGTCTTGAAACTGATGTATTCGGCCCTGATCCGGGCTTCGGATCGATGGAGGGGGCTTTCAGTGAGCGAGTTTGAGAGAGTCCAACTCGAGCGCTTGCAGACTCAGTTGCGGCGCGAGTTGGAAAAAGAGCATGTCCTGGAGGTGAACAAGCATTGCAGCAGCGAGAACACGTCCGGCCGGGAAGCCGGATCATAATAGTCTGCTGGGCCGCCTTTTCTCTTAAAATTTCTCTTAAAAAGAGGGTTAGTCCTACATAACGATTTGGCAAAGCCGGTTGGGCCGAGTCCGTCCACCTACTTCCTGCGTGCATGAGCCTCGACCGATCCGCCCGGCACCAGGAAGGAGGAAGCGAAGGCGAAAACGGAAACCACAAAGGCCACGAAAAAGACGTCTTGCAAGACAACGCCCAGCAGACCTTGAAGAGTGTTCAAAACGGGCTCGGGGATCTGCGTGCGAGCCAGCGGATTAACAATCGTGTCCGGATGACCGGCCAGGTAATCAATCGTATCGCCATACCCGGCTGATTTCAGTGCCGCCAGCCGTGACAGCATCTCTCGCGCCATCACCGTTCCCATAATGGCGATGCCGATTGAGGCGCCTACGGTGCGGAAGAACGTGGTCGATGACGTGGCAATCCCCAACAAACTGCGGGGGACCCGGTTTTGTACGGCAATGAGCATTGAGACCATGCTCAGACCCACGCCCGAGCCGATCAGCACCATATAAGTAAACATCCGCCAGGCCGCAATGTCCTGAGTCATGCGGCTCAAGAGGAAAAAGCCTGTCATCATCAGAACCATCCCCGTGATGACCGTCTTTCGGTAACCGATAATCAGAATCAATCGTCCGCTCACGATTGAAAAGGTCACCCAGGCGAGCGTCAGGGGCGTCAGCGCCCACCCCGCTTCGGTCGCTCCTGTCCCTAATACCCCCTGTACGAACAGGGGAATGAACGAGATCGCGCCAAACAAGGCCATGCCGCTAAAGAAACCGTTTAGCGCGGCGGCAGAGAAAATGCGGTCCCTAAAGAGGTGAAGCGGGAGGATCGGTTCGACTGCATTTCGCTCTTGGATCAGGAAGGCGAGCAGCAACACAAAAGCGCTTCCCAGCAGAACGTGAGCCGTCAATCCGGGTTCGCCGAACCTCCACCGGTCGAGTCCAAAGAAGAAACAAGTCAGGCAAGTAATCAGAAGGACGGCCCCCGTGTAATCGATCCGATGCTCGCGCGTTTTGCCAGGTTCGATGAGTCCGATGCCGATAATGGCGCCTGCGGCAAGCCCAAAGGGAACGTTGAGAAAAAATACCCAGCGCCAGGAGATGTAATCGGTGATTAATCCGCCCAGAAGCGGCCCCACCAGACTGGACAACCCCCAGACGCCGCTAAAGAGTCCCTGAATCCTGGCCCGCCGCTGCAGCGTGTAGATGTCGCCCACAATCGTCATCCCCAGCGGCACAAGCGCTCCCGCTCCCGTCCCTTGCAGAGCCCGAAAGAAAACGAGCTGAGTCATTGATTCGCTCAGGCCGCTCAGCATGGAGCCGGTGATAAAAAGGGTAGCGCCGGCGAGGTAAAACAGCTTTCTGCCGTACAGGTCCGAGAGCCGGCCCCACAGGGGTTGGGTGACGGTGGCGGTCAGGAAATAGACCGAGTAGACCCAACTGTAAATCTCGAGTCCGCCCAGACTGGAGACCACTGTAGGCATGGCCGTGACCACCACCGTCGCCTCCAGTGCCCCCAAAAACATACCCATCATGACGCCGAAGGTGATCCAGGCGCGACGCCGTGTGCCCATTTCGAGCACACCCATTTCGGCAGCTTCTCTGCTGGCTTCCTCTGCAGTGAGCGCTTCCGGACGGGGCATGAAGGGAGTGATTATAACTGATTGTTAACCGCTGACCACTGACCGCTGACCGCTGACCGCTGAGCGCTGACCACTGAGCGCTGAGCGCTGACCACTGAGCGCTGAGCATGAGACTACGACGATGGACACTTGACGAATGACAAGTCACGGGTCACGAATGACGGATCACCCTCTGTGCCAATAATATTGAGACACCTACCCCCTGTTAAATTAATGTAGAGGGTGGGGAGAAGATCTGAGATGGGAATGACAGAAACAGTAAAGAGAGAAGTGGGCCTGGTTGCCCCGGAACGAAGCGAAGGGGCAACCAGGCCCAGCGGCGCCGCTGGGGGGAGCCACCGGAATAGCGAGCCGCTCTCCGGATCCAGAGGTGACGGCCAAAGCCCTGCGCCGGCGATTCACCGCCCCATACAAGCGGCGGATACTTCAGGAGGCAGACCACTGCGGGGAGGGAGGCATTGCCGCCCTGTTGCGTTTGAGACGCGAGAATGACCGTCTGCAAAAACGGCTGAAGCAGACCGAAACCATCATCGACGTCCAAAAAAACTCTGCGAGATGTTGGGGCTCCCCGTGGCGACGACCGACCTCCACGGGAGCGCCGCAACCAGCTCCGGCATCCAAGCTACCAGGCGCCAGAGCTGCTGGCGACCCGGAGCAATCAGGTCTGGTCATGGGACATCACGAAGCTGCTGGGGCCGGTGAAATGGAGCTACTTCTACCTGTACGTGATCTTGGACATCTTCAGCCGTTACGTGGTCGGCTGGATGATCGCGCACTGTGAAAGCGCCGCGCTTGCCCGGCGGCTTATCGCGGAGACGTGCCAGAAACAGAACGTGGCAGCCGGGCAACTCACGATTCATGCGGATCGGGGATCTTCGATGACCTCCAAGCCCGTGGCCTTGATGCTCGCAGATCTGGGCGTTACCAAGACCCACAGCCGTCCGCACGTGTCGGACGACAACCCCTATTCGGAGTCGCAATTCAAGACCCTGAAGTATCGGCCTGGGTTTCCCGACCGCTTCGGATCGATCGAAGATGCGCGCGCCTTTTGTCAGGGGTCCTTGGCCTGGTATAACGCCGAACACCGTCACAGCGGGATAGGGCTGCTGACCCCGGAAACAGTTCACTATGGCAAGGCCGAAGTGGCAACCACCCAGCGGCAGGGTATCCTGGTCTCAGCTTATGACGCACATCCGGGACGCTTCGTCCACGGTACGCCGAAGCCGCCGCCGTGCCGGATGCGGCCTGGATCAACCAACCGAAGACGATCTCGGAGGGCGCCGATATTTCAACGACCCTGAAAAGGGCTCCGATTGAGGGGGCAGGACATGGACCTTCCGGAGATCGTCGATCCTGGGGCTTCTCGGAGGCCGACTTTTCAGACCTGGCCCTCGGAGTCACCGGGAAGGACACTAAATTCGACGAGCAGGTGTCTCAATATTGTGGACACGTTCCGTCACGGGTCACGAATGACGGCCCCGCCTATTTAATTTTTTGCTATCCTGTTAAGTGTGTCGGAGATCTTTTCTTTCTTCTTCAAATACAGACCTTTTTTCTTCCAAAGGGGTGAGTTCAGTTTTCAGTCAGGAATCTCACCGTGGCTGGCAGTGGCGGTACTGGCATCCGTCGCGCTGGCTGTTTTTTTCATTTACCGAAAAAGATGGCTGACTTCAGGGCGGCGATCCGGGTGGCGCCTCCCGGCTCTGCGCCTGGCCGTATTTGTACTTCTTGCGTTTATGCTCATGCAGCCCAGCCTGGTCCTTTCTACATTGGTCCCGAGGGAAAATCTGCTCGCCATGCTGGTCGATAATTCCCGCAGCATGAGCATCGAGGAGGAGGGCGTGGCGCGTGGAGAGCAGGCCACCGGGCTCCTCGAGGAAGATTCAGACTTCCTATCTGCGCTGGCCGACAAGTTTTACCTTCGTTATTTCAGATTTGGCCATCAGGGCGAACGGATTGAACCTCCTCTCGAATTCGACTGGAGCGGCGATCAGACCAATATCGCCTCAGGACTGGAAAGAATTCTCACGGAAACCCGCAGCCTTCCCCTGGGCGGGGTTGTTTTGTTTAGTGACGGTTCGGATAACAGCTATCGTGACTTCAAAGATGTGCTGGCCGAGCTCAAGGCACGCAAGGTGCCGGTCCACACGGTCGGTCTGGGCCCCGAAACCCTGGAACAGGACGTTGAGATCACGCAGGTCAGCTCTCCTCGCCTGCTGCTTCCAGAGACAGTTTCATTGGTCCGAGTCGCGATTCGCCACTACGGATTCGGCGGACACCGCGGCAAGCTGGAGGTGCGTGAGGGTGACACGCTGGTCCAGTCGCAGGAGATCCATTTTCCGCGAGATTCCGACACCTTTAGCGCTGAGGTGAAACTGACTCCGCGCTCCGAAGGGGTCAAGACCTACCGCTTCAGTGTGGCGCCGCTGCAGGGAGAAGAGATCGCCCAGAATAATGAACGACAGACCATTATCGAAGTCCGAAATCTTCAGCCCCGAATCCTTTATGTGGAAGGTCGGCCGCGCTGGGAATACAAGTTCATCCGCCAGGCCGTCACTGATGACAATGGCTTGCGGCTGGAAACGCTGCTTCGCACAGCCCTGAACAAGTTTTACCGTCAGGGTATCGAGACGGAAACGACTCTGGCGGCGGGTTTCCCTACCGAACGCGAGGAGTTATTCCAATACAAAGGACTCGTCCTCGGAACTGTCGAATCCTCTTTCTTTACTTACGCTCAACTCGAGATGATCCGCGACTTCGTAGGCAAGCGCGGCGGCGGCTTCCTCATGCTGGGAGGCAGCTCTTCTTTTGGAGCCGGACAGTACCAGAACACCCCGGTTGAGGAAGTTCTCCCCGTTTGGCTGCAGGCTGAAGACGAAAACACCGGCCTCGCTTCGCTTTATGCTCAGGGAAACGGGGAGATTAGTCTAAGCGATTACGGCAGGCAGCATCCGGCTCTGCAGCTCTCATTGGAAGATCAGGAGAGCGACCACCCCTGGTCTGAATTGCCTCAGTTGACCGACTGGAATTATGCAGCCGGTACCAAGTCGGGCTCCGTGACTCTGGCCAGTCTGGTACCGGAGGGCGCTGAGCCTCAACCGTCTCCCCTGCTTGTCTTTCAAAGGTACGGGAGGGGACAGGCCCTGGCCTTACTAACTGGGAGCAGTTGGCGCTGGCAGATGCTCAGCGATCATACGGATCAGAGCCACGAGACCTTTTGGAGGCAGCTCCTGCGCTGGCTGGTGGCTTCGGCCAAGGATCCCGTCACAGTTGAGACTGAGCGCGAGATTTACTCCCAAAATGAGAGCGTAAAAATAAGAGCTGAAGTGAACGATGAAACCTACAACCGCATCAACGATGCCCAGGTGGACGCGAGCGTCACCTCCCCTTCCGGAGAAGTGACAACCATTCCCCTCCAGTGGCAGGCCCAGGAGGACGGAATTTACCAGGCCGAGTGGGTTCCGCAGGAGGATGGGATGTATGAGGTGCGCGTGAACGCCCGGGCTTCATCGGAGCAGAAATCGTACGGACGTGCCAACTCCCACTTCGTCACTTCAACAGGCTATCGCGAGTATTTTGAGCCTGTTCAGAAAAGGGACTTCCTCCAGACGCTCTCTACGGAAACTGGAGGGAATTATTACACGCTCGATAATGTCAATCGACTGCCCGAGGAAGTCGTGTACACGAAACTGGAATCATCCGTTGTCGAAGTCCTCGAACTCTGGGATATGCCCATCAACTTTTTCCTGCTGCTTGGCTTCTTAGTGGGTGAATGGGTGCTTAGAAAGCTTCATGGGAGTATTTAGCAAGCTTTTTCTATGGCCGGCACTGTTGCTGTCAGGATCCGTATTTGCGGAGGCGGACACAGACCGGATCTGCCTCATCGTGACGGGTCTGGGCGGGATGCCGGAGTATGAAGAAAATTTTGTTAGCTGGGCCGCTACTACTGAAGAGATCTTCAACGAGGGTCTGGCAGGAGTCGTGCACAACCTGGATGGCCGGAAGCAAAGCCGAGATGAGATACTGGCCACCTTCAAGCAGGCTGCCTCTAATCTATCGCCCCGGGGCGAACTTTGGATCTTTCTGATCGGCCACGCTAATTTTGATGGTAATCACTACAAATTCAACATCCGTGGTCCCGATATGACTGACGAAGACTTGGGAGTTTTCTTCGACTCCCTGGGCTCGAAGCGGATTTACGCAATCCTCGCCACCAGCGCAGCCGGGGCTGTGCTGCCAGATCTCAGCGCCCCCAATCGCGTCATAGTCACTGCGACCAGGAGCGCTTCCGAACGCCAACCACCCATGTTCCTCTCCTTTTTTCTGGAGGCTGCACAATCGGCCGAGGCCGACCGGGACAAAAATGGCAGGGTCTCGATCCTGGAAGCCTTTCTCTTCAGCCGGCAGCGGGTGGCCGGCTGGTTCGAAGAAAAAAAACGCATCCAGACCGAACATGCCCTGCTGGATGACCGCGGCACCCTACAACTCGGCGCCAGGAGTAGTGGAGAAAATGGGGAAGAATCAGCCAATTTGAATACAGGAGAAGGGTTGCTCTCCTCGCTGGGTTATCTGTCAATGCCTCCCGAAAGAGCCTATGCCACCCTGGAAGCCCGGACGCTGGCCGAGCGTAAAGTCAGCCTCGAACGCGAAATCGAAGATCTCAAATTCCGCAAAGGACAAATACCAGAGGCTGAGTATTATCAACAACTGGAGAAACTTCTCGTCGAGTTGGCCGGCATCAATCAGCAGCTTTCGACTCTGGAGGGAACCTGATGTCTGTTGACCGGCGTACTCTCATCGTTTTGCTTCTGACCCTGCTGTCTGGTCTTGCCCTCCTGCTTTTTCCTCTCAACGAATCCGTAACGACTGCCAATACATCCGCCCAAGCCGAGAGGTCCCTGGTCCAGGCGCAAGCACTCATGCAGGCCGGCGATTACAAGGCAGCCGAAGAACTGTTGAAGAAAGCCGGCGCCGGTCCACATGCCTTGCGGCTTTCCTTGGAGCTGGCTCTGCGGTCGGGGCGGCGCGCGGACGCCGACCGGCTGGCGGAGCAGATTCTGGAGTTGCACCGCAGCCGCAGGCTCACTACCTCGGCCGCCATTGGAGAGGCTGCCTATGCGGCCTGGCAAATTGACCGCTGGCAGGAGGCCAATGAACTTTTCATGGAGGCCGCCCGGCTGAGTCCGGTCTCCTTTTCTCTGTACGTCGATTGGGGCCGGCTCTATCTGGAAAAATATAATTCAGCCGAAGCGGAATCGATTTTTCAGGACGCAGTCAAGACGCCCGTCGAGTCCTCCGGCTACTCGCGTTGGAAATTGGATTCTGCCTGGGTGGGACTGGCCCACGCCTTGAAGGAACAGTCAAAACCGGGTTTCGCGGAGGCTCTCGAGAAAGCGCTGGAACTAAACCCTGAAAATCTCGAGGCAATCTCGTTCAAATCCACGCTTGCGCTGGTGGAGGAAAACTGGGAAGGCGCCGAGACCTGGATTCAGAAAGGGCTTGATATAAACAGCAATTACGTGCCCCTCCTCGAGCTTCAGGCCTCCCGCTATTACCTTCAGTCGGATCAAGATGGCTTCCAGAAATTCCAGAAGCGCACTTTAGAGATCGACCCGTCCAACGGAGATCTGTTCGAGCAACTCGGTGACATGGCGGTCACTCGGAGGCGTTTGGAAGAGGCGGTGGATTTCTACCGGAAGTCGGTCGAAAAGAATCCGCGTCAGTGGTCGGCTCTGGCCGTCCTGGGAATCAATCTGCTGCGACTGGGAGAGGAGGAAGAGGGGAAGCGGGTACTCGAGCAAGCTTACGAGAAGGACCCCTTCAACATCTGGACAGTCAACACGCTGCGCCTGCTCGACAGTTTCGACCGCTTTGACCGCTACGAAACCGAGCACTTCCGAATCAAGCTTCACGAGAAAGAGGCCTCAGCACTGCGTCCATACGTGGAAGAGCTCCTGGAAAAGAGCTTCAGCACGCTGGAGAGCAAATACAATCATCAAATCGAGGGGAAATACATATTTGAAATGTACCCCGACCACGACGACTTCGCTGTCCGCACATTTGGGCTCCCGGGGCTGGGTGCTCTGGGAGCTACTTTCGGACGCGTCGTGGCCATGGATTCTCCCTCGGCGCGGCCCGAAGGCAAGTTCCACTGGGGATCAACGCTCTGGCATGAGTTGACTCACGTTGTCACGCTCTCCCTCAGCCAGAACAAGGTACCCCGCTGGTTCACCGAAGGCATTTCAATGATGGAGGAGCGCCAGGCGAGGGCGGGATGGGGCGAAGCGCTCAATCCTGCTTTTGTGGCGGCTTACAAAAATGGTGAGCTGCTTCCCCTGGCCGATCTGGATGCGGGATTTCTGCACCCGGAATCGCCGCAGCAGCTCTCCATCAGCTATTTTCAAGCAGGCTGGATGTGCGAATTTCTAGCCTCCCGCCACGGACTGCCCAAAATCCAGGCCATGCTGCTGGCCTATAGCCAGGAAAAATCTACCGACGAAATTTTCCAGGAGGTGCTCAACTCATCCGTCGAGGAATTCGACCAGGAGTTTCGCCGGCAGATGGAAGAGGTGCTCAAGCCGCTTTCTGAAAGCCTCGAGCGTCCTGAGCTGAAGGACACGGAGTTGCAAACACTGATGCAGGCGCACCATGTAAATCCCGAGAATTACTTCATCAATCTGGAGCTGGGACGTCAGTTGCAGGCCAAAGGCCGCGGCTCTGAGGCAATTCCCTACCTGAGGACGGCTCTGGAAGCATTCCCCACGATGGCGGGGCCGGAAAGTCCTTATGATCTCCTTTACCAGATCTACAGCGAGCAGGGAGACCGTGACAAAACAATAGAGATTCTCCGGGCTTGGTGGGAGCAGTCTCCTCTGATGGCAGAAAATGCGGTGGAGCTGGCAAGCCTTCTCTCGGCGCAAGAGCGCTGGAGCGAAGCAGTGCGCTACCTGGAAGAGGCGATGTACGTGACCCCTTTGGAGGCTGAGAGCCATCAGGCCTTGGGTGAGCTTTATTTAAAGACCGGCCAACCGGAAAAGGCTGTCCGCGAATTTCGGGTCCTGCTGGATCTACAGCCTGTTGATCCTGCCGGAGCCCACTATTATCTGGCCGAAGCGCTGCATCATAGCGGCAAAAAAGACGAGGCTAAGCGGGAAGTTCTGCTGGCCCTTGAGATCGCTCCCGGATATGAAAGGGCACAGCAGCTTCTTCTACAGATAGTGCGCCCATGAAAGTGATCAGCATTTCGCTCAAACTTTCGCTCCTGCTGCTGCTCATCACGCCCCTGCGCGGTTACGATCTCGACTTCAGCCGGGATTCCCGCGATCCCAATTTGTTCCAGTTCGTGCGGATTCGCTACAACGGCTTTTCGCTGGGCGGCTGGGGCGGCATGCGCGGACAGTGGGTCCCCCCCTGGATGCACGACTATCCCAGGGCCGAGCGCAATTTCCTGAAAATACTGGGGGAACTGACTACCGTGGAAACTTCTTCGGAGTCCTATCTTGTGTTGGACCTCAGCGACCCTGACATCATGAACTACCCGTTCCTCTACGTGAGCGAGCCAGGATACTGGGATGTCACTGAAAGGGAAGTTGAGAATCTCAGAGAATACTTGAATCGCGGAGGCTTCATCGTCTTTGACGATTTCAGAGGACCTGCCGAATGGAGCAGCTTCGCACACTGCATGAGACAGGTCTTTCCTGAGCGGCACTTCGAAAAGCTCACTCTCGATCATCCGGTCTTCCATTGTTTTTACGATATTGAAACACTGGAGATGATTCCTCCGTACGATTCAGGAAAGCCCGAATTCTACGGCCTCACCGATGAAGACGGGCGGCTTTTGGCAGTTGCCAACTTCAACAACGATATCGGCGATTACTGGGAGTGGTCGGACGAATCGCTGGTGCCCGTCCGCCTGTCCAATGAGGCTTACAAACTCGGAATTAATTACGTAATCTATGCGATGACGCACTAGGACACTTAAGAAATCAACAAGCCAAAGGAACCAAGAACATGGCTGAGCCGATCAAGGTCGAAGAACAAGAGGATAACGTAGAAGCGCAGATCGACGGAATGCTGGACTCGCAGCGGCGCATCTTCGCCGAATTGCGAAAGAGCATAGTCGGGCAGGAAGAGGTGATCGAGCAGGTGCTGATTTGCCTTTATGTCGGCGGGCATTCCCTTATTACCGGACTGCCCGGCCTGGCCAAGACTTTGCTGGTTCGAAGCATCGCTTCCACACTGGGGTTGAGCTTCAAGCGAATTCAGTTCACTCCCGATCTGATGCCGGCCGATATCACGGGTACTGAAATTATCGAGGAGGACCGCAGCACGGGCAGACGCGCCCTGGAGTTCGTCAAAGGACCGGTCTTCGCGAATCTCATCCTGGCGGACGAAATCAACAGGACTCCGCCCAAAACGCAGGCGGCCCTCCTGGAAGCCATGCAGGAGCGGCGCGTAACCGTCCGTGGAGTCACCTATGATCTGGTCCCGCCCTTCTATGTGCTGGCCACTCAAAATCCTATAGAGCTGGAAGGCACTTATCCTCTCCCGGAAGCCCAGTTGGACCGGTTTATGTTCAACGTCGTGATCGACTACCTGAGCGAAGAGGACGAGATGAAGGTGGTCAGCACCACCACGGGAGAGGAGCCCGCGCAGATCCGGCAGGTGGTTTCCGGAGAGGATATTGTCGAGTATCAAAAGCTAGTGCGCAAAATCGCGGCCGGAGAGGACGTCATGCGTTACGCCGTGCACCTGACCCGCGCCACCCGCCCCGGAGATTCGCTGGCTCCCCAATATGTCAAAGATTGGGTGAGCTATGGCGCCAGTCTGCGTGCTTCGCAATTTCTGGTGCTGGGCGGCAAAGCCCGGGCCCTTCTCAAAGGACGCTATAACGTATCCTCGGAAGACATCCAGGCCCTGGCCAAGCCCGTGCTTCGGCATCGGATTTTGACCAACTTCCATGCCGAGTCGGAAAACATCAAATCAGGAGATCTTATCGACCGTCTGCTCCAGGAGGTGAAACCACCCGCGTCGGGGATTTAGTCATGGCCAACGCAACATCCAGCCGCTTCATCGACCCGGCCGTGCTCAACCGCATCGGCAGTCTTCAGTTGATAGCCAAAACGGTCGTGGAGGGTTTTGTGGCGGGACTACATCGCTCTCCTTATCACGGTTTCAGCCTCGATTTTGCCGAATATCGTGAGTATTCGCCCGGGGATGACATCCGCACCGTGGATTGGAAGGTTTTTGGCCGAACCGACCGCTTCTATGTCCGCAAATACCAGGGCGATACAAATACTCAGCTTTACATGCTGCTGGATACCAGTAAGAGCATGGATTTCTCCAGCCACACTTTGACCAAGCTGGATTACGCCCGCTATCTGGCGGCGGCCCTGGCCTACCTGTCAACGCGCCAGCATGACGCGACGGGACTCCTGACTTTCGCTGCGGAAATCGTCCATCAGATCCCACCTCGACCCCGGCAGGGACAGATGTTTACCATCATGCATCACCTCGAGCGGCTTTCGGTTGGTGAGAGAACCAATATCAGCGGAGCCATGGAAGCCTTGTCCCGGCTGATCCGTAAGCGCAGCCTGGTAGTGCTGATCAGCGATTTCTACCAGGAGCTGCCGGAACTGACCAAAGCTCTGCGTTTTTTTCGCCATCACGGCAATGATTTGATCCTCTTTCACATTCTCGACCCGATGGAGATCACATTGCCGCTCGGCCAGATTTCAACTCTGGAGGACATCGAAACCCACGAGCACCTCACCTATGTCCCCGAATACTCGCGCCAGGGCTACATGGAGGCGTTGCAGGCCCATATCGAGGGACTCAGAAAAGAGTGCCGCGATTCTTATATTGAATACGAACTCCTGAACACTGAGGACCCTCTGGACAAAGCACTCTATCGTTACCTGACGCTCAGAGGGAGGAGATATTAAATGTCCAAGTTTCTACTTCCAAGTTCCAAGTTCCAAGTAAACAGGGAGGTAGCGGTTCTCACGAGTTTGAGCCCTGAACTTCGAAGCCTGAACATTAAAGTTCGAATTTAGATCGAACCTCCAACTCCGGGACTCACTTGGAACTTGGAACCTGGAACTAGCTTGTTATGCAATTTTTTGCCCCACTATTCTGGATCGGCGCCATCGCAGTGGCAGCCCCTATCCTGCTGCATCTGGTGCGGCGGGAGAGAAGCGACCGGGTCCCCTTCGCCTCCCTCATGTTCCTGAGGCGCATACCGGTCAAAGAGTTTCGCCGCCAGAAACTCAAATATCTGCTTTTGCTCGCCCTGCGCTGCCTGGGCCTGCTGCTGATCGTGGCGGCCTTTGCACGTCCGGTGATTACCAGCGCCTGGCTGACGCAGGCCAATCCTTTGAACTCAAGATCGGTGCTTGTCCTGATTGACCGGTCGATGAGTATGTCCCGCCCTCAGGTGTGGGAGCGGGCCATGGCTGCTGCCCAGGACAGGATCCAATCTCTGTCCGAGTCGGACGAGGGATTGATCGTCCAGTTCGGAG
Organism: Acidobacteriota bacterium; assembly: GCA_050747825.1. Lineage (GTDB taxonomy): Bacteria > Acidobacteriota > UBA6911 > RPQK01 > JBOGJG01 > JBOGJG01. The sequence continues at coordinate 12,860 of JBOGJG010000022.1, forward strand.
AAACTGTAGACGTTTTGTCGGAATGGCAGGACGAGCCGGCTCAGCTCTCTCAGATCTTGAGGACTCAGGTGAAGCCCTCGTACGAGTCCACCTCCTACACGGAAGCGCTGCGCATTGCGGCAGAACAATTTGATGAAGCGAAAAATCCCGGGAAGGAAATCTTCCTGATCACGGATCTTCAGCGCAATGGTCTCACCGGCGCCTCCTCCGGATGGAAGGTGCCTGAGGATATTCAAGTCGAAATTGAGAACGTCGGTGAAGAGAGTGACAATGTTTTTATTGAAGAAGTTCGCCTGGAAGGGGATGTGTTTTCCGATCGCTATCCGCATCCCATTCTGATTCGCCTGCGCAGGAGTCCAGCCCAAGCCTTTAGAGGAGAGGTTCAACTATTCGTCGAGAACAAGCTGGTCGATCGGCAGGAATTTGAAGCGAGCGAGGACGGCGCGGCCCAAGTGGCGCTTCAGCCCTTTGAACTTGATGAAGGAATTTCCCGGGGCAAAATCGTTATCGATCCTTCCGACTCTCTGGCGGAAGATAACGCCTTCTACTTCGTAATCGCCAGGGAGGAGCCCCAGAAGGTTGCTGTGCTGTCGGACCGGCCGGAAAGCGCCTCGGCCTTTTATTTTAAGAATGCCCTCTCTTCGGGCATAAACCTGCCCTTCCAGGTTGTTTCAATGAGGCCCCGGGAAATTGGCTCCATTGACGCGCGCGCTATCCCCCTGGTGGTGATGGACGACCTAAGCCAGCCTCCTGATGCCGAAGCGCTTGAATCGTACGTTAATACAGGCGGCGGCTTGATCCTGTCGCTGGGCAATCGGGTCCGGGCCGAAGCATACAATCAGGCATGGTCTGAACTTCTGCCTGTTCGTATCGCGGGTCGCCAGTATGTTAGAACCGATAACAAGCCCTTCACTTCGATCACTGAGGTCAGTTGGGAGCACCCCGTGTTTTCAGTCTTCCAGGGTGCTCAACAGGGGGCCATCGTGGGCACTCAGTTTTACGGGTACTGGATACTTGAAGCGCCGGAAAGTGCCAGAGTGCTCGCCCGTTTCAGTGGCGGCCATCCGGCCCTGGTAGAGTCCACTCTGGGGAAAGGGCGTATCATGGTCTTTGCCTCGTCAATGGACGCAGTCTGGACCGATTTTCCCATGAGGAGCGCCTACGTTCCCTTCTGGTATCAAATGACACAGTACGCCTCGCAGTGGAAACGCCGCCCGCCGGCGGTTCGAATTAATTACGTCCTGGACGTCGATGCCCAGGCGGCTCAGATCGCACAGGGCAGCTCCGGCAACTGGAACGTTATTGACCCCAAAGGCCGACGGGTGATCGGATTAGACGAGGAGCGGCCGGGCTATATCCCCTTAAAATTACCGGGCTACTATGAGATAAGAGACAATAAGAACACAGATTGGGTGGCCGTGAACAACTCGCCGGAAGAGTCCGACCTGACGGGCCTTCCTGAAGAAGAGCTCCTGGCCGTCTTTGTACCAGGCACTTCACGCCTGGATGATTCTGCGCTTCAGAGTTCAGGAGAGGCAGGAGAAAGAGAGCAACCGATCTGGTGGCTGTTTTTACTGGCGGCAGCTTTATTATTCTTGATTGAACCCGCCGTCGCCAATCGCTACAGGCTGGAGGCATCATGAGAGACGCACTAACCAACAGACTGGCCGCTATTCGCAGAAAGATACAGCTCGAGCGGCTCATCAAGGGGCTGGCCCTGCTGGCCGGCGCCTTCGTTTTGGGATCCATCCTCTCGACTTATGTTCTGGCGCGCCAGAACTTTTCCGATGAGGCTCTTTTCTGGATTCGCCTTGCAGGCGGCGGACTTATACTGTTTCTCTTCTTCTACTATCTGTTCCGGCCCCTGGCTCGCCGGCCCTCAGAGCGGCAGGTGGCTCGTTTTCTGGAGGAGCGCCATCCTGGCTTGAACGACACCGTCTCCACGGCCGTTGAGGTGGGGCAGCCGGGAAGCCGGGTCCATCCCCAAATCCGGAATTTGATTCGAAAAGACGCCCGGATGAGGCTGGATAAACATCCTCAGCCTCGCTTCTATGCTCCCCAGACCAGCATGTTCTCTCTGCTGACCGCCCTGGCGTCCCTGCTGCTCTTCTCTTATCTCTTCATGGGGGGATCGGACGCCTATCGCTACGGCATGAACAAGCTCTTCTCAGGATGGTTCGATCAGGATCAGGCCCCGCTTTACTCAATTGCCGTAACTCCCGGCAACACCACTGTCGGCAAACGATCCGATGTGGAAGTTGGGGCCGAACTGCATGGATTTGATGCGGAGGAGGTCCGGCTTTTTGTCAAGTATGAGAACCAGCCCCAGTGGGAAGAAGCGCTCATGCGCCCCTCCATCGGAGGGACTCCATTTGCCTTCCTTCTACTGGACCTCCGCGATCGGATGGACTACTACGTTGAGGCGGAAGGCATCCGATCTGACACCTTTCAGATCGAGGTCGCCGAGCTCCCCGGCATCAAGAGCTTTGCCATTACTTTGGAGTTCCCGCGCTACACGGGACTGGGCAACGTCACACAGGAAGATCAGGGAGACATCCGCGCTCTGATCGGCACCAGGGCACGCTTCGACATCCAGACCGATCAGCCCGTCCAGAATGGAAAGATCAGGCTCGAGAAGGGCGGAGAAGTTGTCCTGGAAAACGCCGGGCCGCAGCAACTCACCGGTCTGCTTGAAGTCAAGGCCGATGACTTCTACCGCATCCATCTTCAGGACCTGCAGGCCTTCTGGAGTCCGGCATCTGATGAGTACATTATTGAGGGTCTCCAGGATCAGCCGCCCAACGTATTCTTTACCGAGCCCGGGCGGGACAGGCGAGTTACGAACATAGAGGAAGTCTTTACCGAATTAGAGGCTGAAGACGATTATGGAGTGGCCGAGTTGTCCCTCCGCTTTTCGGTAAACGGAGACGCTGAGCAGGAAGTCAAATTGGACTATCCTCGCGGTTCGAGCTCTCTTTCCAGTTCTCACACGTTTTATCTGGAAGAGTTCGACCTGAAGCCGGGGGATTTTGTCTCCTATTATGCTGAGGCCTCCGATGCGGTGACTTCTTCCACCACGGACATCTACTTTTTTGAAGTGGAGCCTTACGACCGCGAATACTCCCAATCTCAGCAAGGCGCCAGTATGGCCGGGGCTTCCGGGCAGCAGAACCTGATGCTTTCCAAGCGCCAGAAGGAAATCATTGCCGCTACCTTTAATCTCGAGCGAGAGAAGGGGCGGTATTCCTCTGCGGATTTTGAGGAAAACAGCCAAACATTGGCCCTGGTACAGCAGCGCCTGCAGTCGGAAGCTCATACTATTCTTGAGCGTATCCAGCGGCGCGGCGCACTTGCCGGCGATGCCCGCGCCAAGAAAATGGCCGAGCACATCAATCAGGCTATCCAACACATGGAGCCGGCGCACCAAAAACTAAACAAGCTGAAGCCCCAGGAAGCTCTTCCCGACGAGCAGAAATCTTTCCGGGAATTGCTCAGTGCCGAGGCGCAATTTAAAGAAATCCAGGTCTCATTCGCCCAGAATGCATCGGCCGGTGGAAATTCTTCTCCGCAAGAGTTGGCCGACATGGTGGATCTCGAGTTGGACAAAAAGAAGAATCAGTATGAGACTCTGCAACAAAACCGCCAGCTTAACCGCGAGCAGGAGTTGGATGAAACGCTGGAGAAATTAAAGGAGCTGGCCAGGCGCCAGGAACAACAGGCTGAGCGGCAGCGGCGGGCGGGTCAGAGTTCTTCCTCTGGCGGCGGCCAGGCGCAGGAGCAGATGATCGAAGAGCTCGAGGAACTGGCTCGCCAGTTGGAACGGCTGTCCCGCCAGGAGAGAGACCGGCAACTGGCGCAGGTCGGCCGCGAGTTGAGACAGGCCGCGCGCGACCTTCGCCAGTCGAGCAATCAGAATTCGCAGGAGGCCCAAATGCGGGCCCAGCGGGCGCTGAACCGACTCCAACAGGCCCAGAATTCCCTCGCCGGACAGCGCCAGAACCAGCTCGAGAATAATTTGCAGCAACTGCAGAACACGGCACAGGGTTTAGTGCGCAGGCAGGAGGACGTAGTCAAGAACGTGCAGGACCTCGAGCAGCGCTACCAGAACGGGAACGGGACAGTCGATCGCAATTTCATGCAGGATCTCCGCAAGGTCCTTCGCGACAAGTCAGAGCTGCAGAGTGATGTGCAGGAGATGGAGGGGCAACTGCACCAGGCGGCCCGCCAGATGTCCTCCAAACAGCCGGGGGCCTCGCGGCAGTTGAAACAGGCCGGTCTGGACATTCGCGACCAGAGGATTCCGGAACAAATGCAGGAGGGATCCGAGCTTCTCTCCCGGGGTTGGATGGACATGGCACGCAAGCGGGAGGAGGGGGTTTCCCAGGAGTTGCGAAGTCTCAGCGATAAGATTCAGCAGGCGGAGCAGGCTCTTGGTCCCGGCAATCAGAACAATCCTGAGGAACGTTTGCAGCGGGCTCTCAACCAGACGGGAAAGCTGGTAGAAAATTTGGATTCCCTGAAAGAGCGGGCTCAACAGCAGGCTTCGCAGCAGGGTCAACCATCGCAATCCGGCCGGCAGGCATCCGGCGCTAACCAGCCGTCGCCGGGCTCCCAACAGCCTGGTCCCGTGGGCGAAGCCAGCAATAACACGTCCCAGGCAGGGATCACGCAGAACACGCAGGGCATCAGTCCCGGACAAGTGGGACGGGAGTGGCAGCACCGGATCCAGGAAGCCGAGCACATCCGCGAGCTGCTGGGTGACAATCCGGAATTGGCACGGGACGTGAACGCCCTGGCGCGGGAGATGCGCCTCCTGGATGCCGACCGGCTTCTCTCCGATCCGGAAGAGATACTGGCTCTGAAATCGAAGATAATTGACGGCCTTCGCCAACTGGAGCTTGAAATCAGCCGCGCGCTCAACCAGGATTCAGGCTTGCGCCTGCGACTAGTGAACCAGGACGAAGTCCCGCCCGAGTTTCGCGACAAGGTTGAGGAGTATTACCGTTCCCTGGCCAGGAGAAAACCTTAGCAGCCTGTTAGGCCTCAGGCCTCAAAAAAAAGCCCCGATCTTTTGCGATCGGGGCTCTATTTAATCCGGCGATGACCTACTTTCCCACATGGTCTCCCATGCAGTATCATCGGCGCTGAAGGGCTTAACTGCTGTGTTCGGGATGGGAACAGGTGTTTCCCCTTCGCTGGAATCGCCGGAAAATCAGGCTGGAGACTGTAGGCGCTAGGCGACTACTTGAAGCCTGCCGGTCTGCAATCTTCTGCCAAAAAGTGGGTAATCTTCGGGAAAGCATGGGCCAAGCAGAAGCGCAATAACTTTGTTGCGCAGCAAAAAGTTAAAGTGGTCAAGCCGCACGACCGATTAGTACAGGTCAGCTTCATCCGTTGCCGGACTTCCACCTCCTGCCTATCAACCTTGTCATCTTCAAGGGGTCTTCAGGCCGCTTATGCGGCGGGAGATCTCATCTTGGGACGAGCTTCACGCTTAGATGCATTCAGCGTTTATCTCGACCGCACTTGACTACCCAGCGATGCTCCTGGCGGAACAACTGGTCCATCAGAGGTGCGTCCAACCCGGTCCTCTCGTACTGAGGTCAGCCTCCCTCAAATCTCCTGCGCCCACGACAGATAGGGACCGAACTGTCTCACGACGTTCTAAACCCAGCTCACGTACCGCTTTAATCGGCGAACAGCCGAACCCTTGGAACCTTCTTCAGCTCCAGGATGCGATGAGCCGACATCGAGGTGCCAAACCTTGGCGTCGATGTGAACTCTTGGCCAAGATAAGCCTGTTATCCCCGGCGTACCTTTTATCCGTTGAGCGATGGCCCTTCCATGCGGAACCACCGGATCACTAAGGCCGACTTTCGTCTCTGCTCGACCTGTCCGTCTCGCAGTCAAGCGGGCTTCTGCCTTTACACTCTGCGGCTGATTTCCAAACAGCCTGAGCCCACCTTTGCGCGCCTCCGTTACTCTTTAGGAGGCGACCGCCCCAGTCAAACTACCCGCCTAACGTTGTCCCTCCTCCCGTTGAGGGAGCCAGGTTAGATGCTCAGTACAAAAAGGGTGGTATCTCACCGTTGGCTCCACCCGATCTGACGACCGGGCTTCTGCGCCTCCCACCTATCCTGCACATCCTGCACCGGGCACCCACGTTAAGGTGTAGTCAAGGTGCACGGGGTCTTTCCGTCTAGTCGCGGGCAACCGGCATCTTCACCGGTACTACAAGTTCGCTGAGTCTCTCGTCAAGACAGCGGCCAGATCGTTACGCCATTCGTGCAGGTCGGAACTTACCCGACAAGGAATTTCGCTACCTTAGGACCGTTATAGTTACGGCCGCCGTTCACTGGGGCTTCAGTTCAAAGCTTCGCGCTCCAAGAGCGCTAACCTCTCCCTTTAACCTTCCAGCACCGGGCAGGCGTCAGACCCTATACCTCATCTTTTTTACTTCGCAGAGTCCTGTGTTTTTAGTAAACAGTCGCCTGGCCCTGCTCTCTGCAACCCCCTTCAGCTTCTACTTGCCTGAAGTAGTCACCTACCAGGGGCCAACCTTCTCCCGAAGTTACGGTTGCATTTTGCCGAGTTCCTGAACAAGAGTTCTCTCACGCGCCTTAGGATTCTCTCCTTGTCTACCTGTGTCGGTTTGCGGTACGGTCACCTTCGTTCTGGCTAGAGGCTTTTCTGGGCAGTGCGGAATCGGCGGGTTTGCGACCCTTACGGGTCTCCCCGTCACGCCTCAGTATTAACTCCACGGATTTGCCTTTGGAGTCTACCTACACGCTTGGACCGGGACTTCCAGCACCCGGACCGCCTATCCCTCTGCGTCCCCCCTTTGCTCGTAACGAACTACGGTGGTACAGGAATGTTGGCCTGTTTCCCATCGACTACGCCTTTCGGCCTCGCCTTAGGGACCGACTGACCCTGGGCGGACGAACCTTCCCCAGGAAACCTTAGACTTTCGGCGAACTTGATTCTCACAAGTTTTCTCGCTACTTATGCCGGCAGAGTCTCTTGCCTGCGCTCCACAGTTCCTTACAGTCCTGCTTCAACGCACAGGCAATGCTCCTCTACCATATCCAGGCCTACAGCCTGCATATCCGCGGCTTCGGTGCTGTGCTTGAGCCCCGTTGAATTGTCGGCACGGACCCACTGGACCAGTGAGCTGTTACGCTTTCTTTAAAGGATGGCTGCTTCTAAGCCAACCTCCTGGTTGTCTGGGCGTTTCCACTTCCTTTTCCACTTAGCACACACTTCGGGACCTTAGCCGGCGATCTGGGTTCTTTCCCTCTCGACTATGAAGCTTAGCCCCCACAGTCTGACTCCCAAACTTCCACTCCCGGCATTCGGAGTTTGATTGGATTCGGTAGGTGGTGAAACCCCCTAGTCCATTCAGTGCTCTACCTCCGAGAGGCATCGTTTGAGGCTAGCCCTAAAGCTATTTCGAGGAGTACGAGCTATCACTGAGTTTGATTAGCCTTTCACCCCTACCCTCAGCTCATCCAAGTTGTTTTCAACCAACACTGGTTCGGACCTCCAACAGGTGTTACCCTGCCTTCATCCTGGCCAAGGGTAGATCACTCAGCTTCGCGTCTACTATCAACAACTAAAACGCCCTATTCAGACTCGGTTTCCCTTCGGCTCCTCCTTATGTGCGGATTAACCTGGCTGCTGACAGTAACTAGCCGGCTCATTATGCAAAAGGCACGCCGTCAGATGATCCGAAAATCACCCTCCGACTGCTTGTAAGTAAACGGTTTCAGGTACTATTTCACTCTCCTCGCAGGAGTTCTTTTCACCTTTCCCTCACGGTACTGGTTCACTATCGGTCGCAAAGGAGTATTTAGCCTTGCGAGATGGTCCTCGCAGCTTCCCACGGGATTTCCCGTGTCCCGTGGTACTCAGGATCCCCAACCTCTTTCCAGTGCCTTTCATCTACAGGACTTTCACCTCCTATGGTGCGGCTTTCCAGCTCGCTTCGATTCGGCTCTGAAAAGATTATGTCGGGTCCTACAACCCCGGCTCCCTCCGAAGAGAGCGCCGGTTTGGGCTCTTTCCCTTTCGCTCGCCGCTACTCAGAAAATCGATCTTTCTTTCTCTTCCTTCGGGTACTGAGATGGTTCACTTCCCCGAGTTCGCTTCCTTTCCCTATTCAATTCAGAAAAGGATGACTGAAATCTCTTCCAGCCGGGTTCCCCCATTCGGACACCCTCGGATCAACGCTTGCTTGCAGCTCCCCGAGGCTTTTCGCAGCTGACCGCGTCCTTCTTCGCCTCTTTGCGCCTAGGCATCCACCGTTTACCCTTAGTAGCTTGACCACTTTAGATCAGGCTGCAGGCTGTATAACTGGGGCCTGCAGGAAAGACCCTAAAGGTCCTCACCTGCAGCCTACAGTCTCAAGCCTACCGCCTAAAACTTGTGTTTGCCCTTTTACTTTCCCAAATTGTCAAAGAACAAAAGATCAGTTTACCACGGATTTCACCGATGGCCACGGATTAAAAATCC
>JBOGJG010000023.1:0-18550 GCA_050747825.1 Acidobacteriota bacterium
CCCCCAACGCATACACGGCCATCAATAAGATCAACCCGGCAGTGACCAGAGAGATGAAGCCGGCGGCCAGCAGGCTCAAGGCGCAAAGCAGCCAGTCACGCCTGCCCGCCTGCCCGTCTGCGATCCTCATGAAGCTCGAGAGCGCCACAATCCAGAAAGCCAGAAGCGGTACATCCGTCATCAGCGTGTGGCTCAAAACCAAAAAGCTTGGAGCCACTACCAGCAGGCAGGCAGCCGCCAGAGGATGACAGGTGTAGCGACTGGCAAGGTCGTAAAATCCAAAAGCCGCTATCAGCGGAAAGACAATGAAGGCCAAATGGTAAACCCACTCCGCTTCGCTCCCGGTCAGCAGTTTCACAAGGGCCAGGTAGTATGAGGTCAGGGGGAGATGACTGTGACTGGCCGCATCAGGCGCGGCGAAGCCCTCGTGAATGGCCTCGAAATCATAAGGGAAAAAGGGCTTCTGGAGAATGTTGTCGGCGATCTGCAGATAGATGCGATCGTCTATGTGAAAGGCCTGATTCAGAAAAGGCAGGTAGGTGGCGGCAATGACAAGGATCAGGACGACCCGGGCCCGTCGCGGCATCAATAGCTACTGAGCTCCCCGGGAGACCTGAGAACGATGGAAAGCTTTGATGTACAGCTTCTCCGTCAGGCGGATGACCGGGATCTCGGGCATAAACTCAAAGAATCTCCAGCGCAGGCGCAACTTCAGGTAGCGATAATAGAGCGCATAGATCCCCATTAAAAAGGGCTTAAAACGGTTGTCGCAGAACCTTTCGAAGGCTCGGCGCTCGAAGAACCGGCTCATCACGTTGACCTTGGTAATGAATTTCTTCTGCCTGGGAGAGAGGAAGGGATTGTTGTTCTCGCCGAAGTGAAAGTGGCTCCAGCCTTCCAGAGTGTCCGGGAAATTCATCCCGTAGACCAGGCGCGCCTTGTCATACAGGGTCGTGCCTGGATAGGGCGTGTAAATGGCGACGGGCGCCACTCCTGCATTGGGATTTCCGCCCAGCAGTTCGAACATGAAATCGACCGTCTCCAGGGTTTCCTGCCGCTCTTCTTTGGGAAATCCAGCCATGAATCCGTACTTCACGTAAACGTCAGAGCGCGACAGCAGCTTATTGACGTCTCGCACCTGCTCGAGCGTTGTGCGCTTGAGGATCTCCTTCAGGCGCACCGGAGAGCCCGTCTCGACGCCGATCCACAACTCCTTAAAGCCGGCTCGATACAGTTTATCGATCATTTCATCCGTCTGGCGATAGAGATAATCGATCCGGCAGGGAACCTGAATCAGCAACTCCAGGTTTTCCTGCAAGAGAAGATCGCAAATCTCTTCGACGCGACCGGGATGTCCGAAGAAATAGTCATCCTCGATGAAGATGGCATTCACGTCGAATTTGCGGGCTACGTGGACGATATCGGAAACAACTCGTTCGGCGGAATGATATCGGAAGCGGCGCTCGTTGAACTTGAGGTTATAGCAAAACTCGCAATCAAAGGGACACCCGCGGCTGGTCACAATTTGAAGCTGCGCTTCACTCGTGGAGGGGGCGCGGGTGAAGTAATGCTCCATTTCCAGCAGGTCGTAATTGGGACGGGGGATCACGTCCAGGTCCTCGATCATCGGACGCTTGACCGCAAAGCGCACTTCCCCGCCTTCTTTGTAACCGATGCCGGCAACGTTGCTCAGGTCTCCTCCCTGGCGGAGACAGTCAGCCAATTCAATGATTGTGATCTCTCCCTCACCGTCCACCAGAATGTCGCAAAGATCGTCTTTCAGCGTGGAGTCGGGACACAGGCTCGGATGAACGCCGCCCCAGACGATGGGCAGGCTCGGGTCCACCCGGCGCACAACGCCCGCCGCCCTGAGCCCGCCGCGGATCTGCATGCCCGTCATACTCGAGATTCCCACCATCAGCGGTTTCTCGCGGCGAATACAGGCGGCCACGTCCTCTTCAAAAGTATTGGTGATGCGCTCGTCGAGAATCTCGACTCGGTAGCCCGCCTGCTCCAGCACCGTGCCCAGATAGAGGCAGGAAAGAGGAAGCCCCACGTTGATTCCAAAGACGTCCATCCCGGTGATCGGGTAAATCAGCATCACTTTGCCTAGGTCACCTTGCGAGACCCGTTGCCAGGGATAAAGGCCTGAGGCCTGAGGCCTGAGGCCCCGGGCGCCCGATTGAGTAATCTGGATTTGCTTTCGACTCTTTATCTCCATCTTTCAGTACCTCGAGCACCCCCCTCAGGTCTCAGGCCTCAAGCCTCAGGCCTTTTCTATCAACCACCGCTTGTACAGGTTTTCCGCGACCATAGTCAATTGTGGAAATTTCTGTTGCACATAAGGCCGGATACGGACCAGCGGCGCCGTCCAGGCGGGGTGATTAATGTAATCACACTGGCCGCAAAGCCGGAGCTTATCAAAGCTCTTTTCGTACAACCAACGACGCTTTTCCTGAAAGGCCGCCGAGTGCCATACCTCGTGAATGCTGCTCTCCCGAACGTCACCTACCGCATACTCCGCTTCCGAGTCGAAGCAACACATGGCTACCCGCCCGTCCGCCTGAATAGTGATGTAGTGATAAAGACGCTCACAAAAGTTGACCTTGTGAGGCGTCCTGCCCTTGTTTTGAAGTTGTCCCGCCCAGTTAAAATAGACAGAAAACCGCACTTGATCCGCCTCTTTCCAGGCCTGGCGGAGTTGCCTGCGCGTGTCTCTGTTCTCGCCCACCGTAACCATGGCAATCGAGACGGCGGGACTCTTCCTGCCCAATTCGTTGCGCCTGCGGATAAAATGGAGCACGTTGTTTCGCACCTGGTCGTATTTCAATCCCAGGCGAATCCGCTCGAATGCCTCCTGATTGCCGCCGTCAATGGAGACGATCACGCTGTCCAGCAGATCCTCCTGCAAGAAGGTCTCGGTCAGCTCGGAGGAGAGCTTTGACCCGTTAGTGGTGAGGTTCAAATGGGTATCCGGGCATTTTTGACGGATATATCGAAAATAATCGACTACCCCAGGAATCAACAGAGTTTCGCCATGCAAGAAGGGTAGAATTTTCCGGGCCTGATACCGGGCGCACTCATCCACGATCTTGCGGAACAGGTCCATCGACATGATTTCCCGCTTGCGTTTCATGGTGGGAGTCGCACAAATAGTGCAGCGCGCATTACAGACATTGGTCAGTTCGATATAAACCTGGTCTGGAAAATCAGGGTAGCGATACATCGAGCTAGCTGACTCGTGAGGCGTCGCCGACCCACGATTCCGGAAAAAAATTACGTTCAATGGCCCTCAGATACCTCTTACTGGAGCGAAAACTCATCAGCTTGGGCAGAATCCGGATGAAGCGAAAGCGGGACAGGAAAAACAGGATATAGGCCTTGCGCTGCAAACTTTTCAGGATCCTAAAGTCGAATTCATCCGTCTTGATTTTGGCCACTTCATGGAGCTGGTCTGTAAGCTCGGCAGGGTCATAGAGTCCCTGGCTTAAGATCTGCCGGCCCAGCTCGGTGCCGGCGTAAGGAATGACGATGCTGAACAGCGCCTCATCCAGGTCGGTGTCACAGGCAAATCGGATCGTCATATTGATCTCTTCAATCGTTTCACTGGGAAAACCAATCATGAAAAAGCCCAGCGTATTGATGCCGCATCTTCTGGAAATCTTTACGATGTCCTTGACCATGTGGAGCTTCAGGCGTTTCTTCGTGAGCCGCTGAATGCGGGGGCTGGCCGATTCGATGGCGATCGCCATGTGATGTGTTCCGGCGGCTGCCAGCTTCTCCAGCAGTTCTTCATCAAGCCTTTCCAGCCTCACGCCGTTGCCAAACTGAAGAGCCACCTTCATGCCGTCCTCGACGATGAGGTCACAGATCTTCTTGGCCCGTTTCATGTCAAAATTGAAAATGTCGTCTTCGATCATGAACTCCTGGATGTTGTACTCGTAGTACAACTTTTTCATCTCCGCCAGCACGTGCTCGGGACTTCGAGGCCGAAAGCTCTTCCCGAACAGGTCGTGGCAGTAGGTGCAGTGCCAGGGACAGCCACGGCTGGTGAAAATTTGAATGGCCCGCTGGTACTTGGGAGTGAACCGGGCCGATTCGGCGACCGCGTAGCGATCCATGTCCAGAAGGTGATAAGCAGGAAAGGGAATCGAATCCACGTCGTTGATGGGAGGCCGCGGCAGGTTCTTCCTGAGCGCGCCGGTCGCGTCTTTGTAAACGAGTCCCTGGACCTGGGAAAGATCTTCAGCCGAGCCAAGGGCATCCAGGAGATGTCCGAACGTCTCCTCTCCTTCCCCGACGCAGATAAAATCGCAATAGTCGTTGGCGATTACCTCATCGGTGACGATCGTGGGATGCTGGCCTCCAAAGACGACTTTGATGGCGGGGTCATACTCTTTGACTTTGCGGGCGGCAATCTCGGCTCCCTCAAATTCCGCTGTCATGCAGCCCAGGCCGACCAGGTCCCATTTGCGTTCCTTCAGCTTGGCGTACAGAACGGGATCAGCGTCGCGCTCCAGGGCCAGATCGAGGACTTCCACGTGATGGCCTTTCTTCTCGGCAATGGGAGCAATATAGACAAGGCCAATGGGAATACCTACGATCATGTCCATGAAAGTCGGCTTGCCCCGCATCAGCAGAATATTCATTGCTTATCTGTCCCTGAATAACGGAATCTTATAAAATACCGCCATTTTTTCCATCCTGGGGATCCACTGGCGAACCTTGAACATGTCCACCATAAAGCTACCTAAAATCACCGGCATGCGCGGGTTCGGAGCGTGACAGTTCTGGCAGACAGGGAAATCACTCAGATCGCCTTTCAGATGAGCTTCCCGCATTTTCTGCATTCTGGGCGAATTCCAGAGGTCGAAGACAGACTGTTCATTGACATTGCCAATCGGCTCCGTCTGCCAGGCGTGGCAGCAAGGGAAGAAATCGCCCTTGTAGCTTACCGTCGGGGGTCCCTGCCAGAGCTGATAGCAGGGATGGCGGCGACGGTCGTGGTTGATTCGCTCCTCGATTGCGATTTCAGGAACTACGATCTCATCTTCTTTAATCCGGATCTCATCGACGCCTTCGACCGACCACATACGATGGAAATCGCGGACCTGATGACGGTTCTCGGGCAATCTCACCATCTGCATGACCACGAACAGGTCTGACTGCATTTCCTTTTTGATCTCGAGGAAGCGGCTTATGTTAGCCCTGACCCTCTCGAACTTCGCTCCCTTGCGGTACTTCTCGTAAACTTCAGGAGTGGTCCCGTCAAAAGCAATAATGAGGTTGTCCAGTCCCGCCTCAATGAGCCTGCGGCTGCGGTCTTCGTTGAGGATGGTGGCATTGGTGGACACAACCGTGTAGATCCCCGCATCCCGGCAGTAGCGGATCATCTTGAAGATGTCCGGGTTCATGAGCGGCTCCCCGCCACCCCAGGGGAAGACCAGTTCGGTCCGCCCTCGAACTTCATCGATGATTTGCTTGAAGAGATCGAAATCAAAGTCGTCCGGGGTGTACTCCCCGAACTCGCGGGGGCACATGGGACACTTCAGGTTACATTTTCCCGTGTTCTCGACGATGAGGGTGATGGGGAAGGCCTGGAGGTCGCTTTGCCCTGTCACATAACCGGACACCAACTTCCAGCGGTTCTGAATCTGAGACAGTTTCACATCAATCCCTTCTCTCCCCGAAGGCCCCATATTAACAGAACGGCCCAGACGTGAAAACAGGTGGCGGGTGGCAAGCTCGCTTCGCTCGCGGTGGCGGGTGGCGGGTGGCAAGCTCGCTTCGCTCGCGGTGGCAGGTGGCGGGTGGCAAGCTCGCTTCGCTCGCGGTGGCGGGTGGCAAGCTCGCTTCGCTCGCGGTGGTGGGTGGCGAGCTCGCTTCGCTCGCGGTGGCGGCTGGCGGGTGGCGAGCTCGCTTCGCTCGCGGTGGCCGGTGGCGGCTGGCGGGTGGCGGGTTGGTATCAGTTGCCAATTGTCAGCCGGTCAGCGGTCAGCGGTCAGGGGTCAGCGGTCAGCCGGTCAGCCCCGGTCAGCCGTCAATTGTGTCAACAGCAAATTAAAATGACCGGTTTTTATAGCACATGAAATGTCCGGTCGGTCTGAGTTGAATGAGACGAACCTCCCCATGAGGATCGTCGCCCTGACAGCCCTTTGGGAGGGCTCTTCGAAACTCTGGCAGGCCATCCCCTGCCCTTCTCTTTTGAGGGACTGGTGTTCGCCTCGGTCCTGTACAGTTTGCCCTTCGCCGTCCAGCCGCTGGCGGCGGGATTCGGAGGCGTCGAGCCGCGGTTGATCGAAGCTTCCTGGACCCTGGGCGTTTCCCGCCTGGGCACCTTCTTTCGCGTCATCCTGCCTCAGTCTCTGGCAAGCGTCGTCATGAGCCTGGTGCTCAGCTTCGCCCACACCGTCGGTGAGTTCGGGGTAGTCCTCATGGTGGGAGGAAACATCGAAGGAATCACCCGCACCGTGTCCATCGACGTTTATGACGACGTCCAGGCGCTCGACTACGCCCAGGCGGGCTCCTTCTGGGATTTTCATTCATCGTGCTGACTCTGGTCTATTCACTCAACCGAAAGGTCTGGGCCACATGGCCATCGATGGGCAGAAACCCTCGACGCACATGAGCCCTCCAGTCTCAAATGAGCGCCCGGCCAGTCCGGTTCTCCAGGCCGAGATCGAGAAGGTCTATGCGAACGGACCGACGATTCGCGCTTCCTTTCACATGCCGGTTTCGCAGGCACATGCGCTGGTCCTTTTCGGCCCATCCGGCTCCGGCAAAACCACGCTTTTGCGCTGCCTGGCGGGACTGGAGCAGCCGACTGCAGGCCGGATATCCTACGAGGGCCAACTCTGGTCCGACTGTGCCAGCGGTTTCCTGCTGCCGCCCCAGAAGCGGTCTATTGGTTATCTTTTCCAGGACTACGCTCTATTTCCTCACCTGTCGGTCGGTCAAAACATTGCCTATGGTCTTACCGATTTGTCCCGGCATCGGCGAAAGCAAAGGATCGAGGAGATGCTTGCGCTTCTGAAACTGGAAGGACTGCACAAGCGCCGCCCGCATCAGCTCTCGGGAGGCCAGCAGCAGCGCGTAGCGCTCGCGCGGGCGCTGGCCCGCCATCCGCGTCTGCTGCTTCTGGACGAGCCCTTTTCCGCTCTGGATCTTCCCACCCGGCAGGAGCTGCGCCTGGAGATCAGCCGCCTCGTAAAGGAACTCGAGACTCCCATGATCTTCGTCACGCACGACTGGGTCGAGGCGCTCATGCTGGGCGATCAATTGATGGTCATCAAGGATGGAGAGGTGCTGCAAACCGGCACCCCGGAGGAAGTGTTTACGCGTCTCGCTCATCTGGACGTGGCCGCCGTGGCGGGCGTGGACACGGTTGTGCCCGGGCAGGTGACCCAGAGAACCGACGACCTGATGGAACTTCAGATCGGCACCGCTTCACTCTGGGCGGTCAATCCCGTTCCAGATTCGAAGAGCAGCCTGCCGGCCGGCTACTACGTCTGTATCCGGGCCGAAGACGTCACCCTGGAAATCGGGCAGGTAAAGCGCAGCAGCGCCCGCAATCACCTCCCGGGCAGGGTCGTCGAAATCCTTCCGGCGGGAGCGGTCAATCGAGTGGTGATAGACGCAGGCTTCCGAATCGTAGCCCTGGTCACCCGCCAGGCGCTGCGGGATCTGGGTCTGGCTCCGGGGAGCGAAGTGACCGCCGCCGTTAAAGCTTCGGCCGTTGGCCTGATCCCGCACTGACAGGGGCCCGCCTGACAGGGCTTCGGATGAGCAGGCGCTTCCCGGCTTATACCTTCGGCTCCCATTTCGGGTCGTACTCGCGGCCCCATAGAGCCATCGCTTCGTCATCCTCCAGGATATGTCCATTTTGGGGATCGCATTTCAGCGTCCGGCCGGTCCGGTAGGCGATGTTTCCCAGATGACAGAGAAGCGTGCTTTTCTGGCACTCTCCAATATCGGAATTGGGCCGGGCACCACTCCGGATACAATCGAGGAAGTTGCTCATATGGGAGGAATCTCCCCCGAAGCCGGGGCCAGTGACCGCCACGGGGCCCTCCTGGGCGCCCGTTGACTCCTCCACGGGCTTATTCTTCGCGTCATAAATGGAGTAGCCGGTCCCGGAGATGATCATGGCGCCTTCTTCCCCGTGGAAACTCGCTCCGAAGCCCTGGTCTCCGATACCAGACTGGTTGCAGCTCAGGCCTTCCCACATGACGGTCTTATCTTCCTCAAACTCGAAGGTGACCACGAGAGTGTCGGGAGTTTCCTGATCATCTGCCCAGCGGTAGCGACCTCCCGTCGAAGCCACCTGTACGGGAAAATTCAGTCCCGAGGCCCACCGGCAAAGATCCAATGCATGTATGCCGTTGTTGGCCAGCTCACCCCCGCCCCAGTGCCAGAACCAGTGCCAGTTGTAGTGGATTACATTATCCTGAAAGGGGCGGCGGGGGGCAGGACCCTGCCAAAGCTCATAGTCCAGCCAGGACGGAACCTGCGCCGCTTTGCCTTTTCCGATTGATTCCCGCAGGGCGGCATACCAGCCCCGGGAATAGTAGACCCGTCCGATCACTCCATTCCTCAGTCGATCGATTCCCTCCTTGATTCTGGGCCAGGATCGCCGTTGATTTCCCATTTGGACAACACGGTTGTGCTTTCGGGCCGCCGCTACTATAAGCTCACTCTCACGGGCGTTGTGGCTTCCGGGTTTTTCCACGTAGACGTGCTTGCCTGCCGAGCAGGCCAGAATTGCCGCCGGAGCATGCCAATGGCTGGGAGTCGCTATCACCAGGGCATCCACCGACTGGTCGTCCAGAATGCGGCGAAAGTCCGTCACCTGCTGAGGCGACTTCGGCTGATGCTCCTGGACTGCGGACAGAGCTTTGGCCAGGTTTCGCTCATCGACGTCGCACAGGTAGGCGACCTCGGCCCCGGGCAAGCGGGCAAAGCTGGCGGCGACACCCTTCCCCCGCCCTCCGGTCCCCATCACTCCAAGGATTATTTTTTCGCCCGCATTATTTTGCATGAAAGCGGGAGCGCTTCCGGCAGTCATGCTCAGGACTCCCCCTCCCAGGGCTGCTCTTCCAAGAAATTTACGTCGATTCATAGGTTGTGTCATGATCACTCTCCTTTAGAGCCGCCTCATTGAGGCTGCTCGGTCAAAGCCGCACTTTCACTTTTCAGCCACCGTTCGAAAAACGACTTCCAGGCCGGATCGATATTGGGGCCGTTCGCTTTATGGCCATCGTCAGTCGATACAAACTGCAACCTTTCCGGTATGCGCAGGAGTTCATAAACCTCAGCGGCGCGATTGAAATATCCCCAGCTCTGAAGATCATCGGAATCCCCGCCCTGGTCTTCGGACCGACTTCCTCCGATCAGCAAGAAGGCCCGGGGCGCCACCAGCGCCATCAGTTCGTGGTGATCATGCTCGAAGCCGGGGCGTTCCGGATCCGGGTTGAGCAGGCTCAACACCGTCTTCTCTCGTGTTGGGATGTCCGGAAACGGTCGCAGCCAGTCAAGATACCAGGGATCATACCAATTCGTCCCGCCGTTTACGGCGATATGAGGATCGACAGCTACGGTCGCCTTGAACTCCGAAGCAAGAGCCGCCACATAAACCGCGGCCTTGGCCCCCAGAGAAAATCCAATGAATCCGATTCGCTGCGTATCCACTTGAGGGAGGGAATGAAGATATTCCGCCTCGCGCCGGGCGTCATGGACCATCTTTCCCAACGGGAGCCAGTGCCCGAAACGCTCATACAGCTTTTCGTGAGCGCCGTGCCGGGCGGTCGTCTGACCCCGATAGTTTCGAATAAAGGACCAGCCTGTGAGGACCACATAGCCGTGCTCGACGAGCCACCTGCCCCACCATTCTTCTGGCGCCGTATAGTCCGGTGTCGAAGAGGTCCAGCAAATCACCGCCGGGAAGGGACCGTTCCCCTGGTTTTTGGGGAGGAGCAAAAGGTGCGGCTGCCAGAAGTCGATCTCTATCGGGAGATCCAGGCTGACCCGGGTATAGGTGTCGAATTCCTGCCTGGCGTTGATTCTGGCTTTGCGGATATCACCAAACCAGCGCCGGTCTTCTTCAGCAGGTTCGAGCTTTCCCAGAATCCGGGTCCACAGCTCTACCAGTTCAGGACGCTTCTTCTGATACCAATCGGCAGGCGAATCCAGCCCGTCCACTAGAGAAGGGATCAACTCCTTTTCGGCCCCCGGTTCAGGAGCGGGGCTTCTCGAGGAGGTCACCCGATGCTGGTTCAGCCGCTCCGAGTTTGGCGTCTGAGCTGGAGCCGGATGATTGAACAGGCAAAGGAGTATTCCAATTTTGGAAAAAGCAAAAAAGGACTTCATTCGGGTTTACTTTAACAGCTTACTTTTTTTAAATGTCCATCCACGGGCAGGAGCATAGCGGAGAGGACGCATTAAAACCGCCCTCTCCGGTGAAGGGAGCTTTAAAAGCCAATGCGAATTCCGAAACGGAACTCCCGTTCTTCAGAAGCGCTGGTGATTTCACCAAAACCGTTGAGGTCCCGTATGGAGCCATCAGCGTTATACCGGACGTTGCTTACGTTAGAGCGGGGCGCGCCAAATTTCGGGGTGTTCGTAAGATTAAACGCTTCCGCGCGGAACTCAACATTGACGTTTTCAGAGACCTGGAAGTTGCGGAACATTCCGAAGTCCCAATTGACCCTTCCCGGCCCCCGGAGACTGTTAAAACCTGCCGTACCAAAACGGGGCTCATTGACCGGCGCAAAAGCCGTCGGATCGAAGTAAGGCTGATCGGGACCGACTCCCCCCAGGATTTTCACCTCCTCCTTGACCTGGTCAGCCCGCTGGCTGCTGAAGGGAGCATTCAATGAAGCCCCCGAAGCGGTGACGGAAAAAGGCTGGCCGCTCAGGAAGCTTATGATGCTGTTCACTTGCCACCCTCCTGCCAATTTTGAAAGGAAGCTGCCATCAGAAAGCCAGCGACGCCCGGGTCCGAAGGGTAATTCCATAATGTTGGTGATGTAGAGCCTGTGACGCCGGTCAAAACCGGACACGGTGTGGTTCAAATGATAGAATTCAGGAATATTGATGCGTACGCTCCCGTCGCTGGCATCTGATCCCGAATCACTGATCGACTTGGCCAGCGTGTAAGCCACACCAAGTGAGTAGCCGTCGGCAAATCGCCGCTGCAATTGAGCCTGCAGGGAATGGTAGCTCGATCCGCCAATCGGGGCGACCATCCGCGTATTGGCTGTCCGGCCGAACCTGGAAAAAAGCTGGCGACCGGCGTTTCCTCCTCCCACGGGCGACCAGTTCAACTGGCGGTACCCCAGTTGCCGCACCTGGCGGGTGGCCACATAACCGGCCTCGCCGACAAAACCCCACTTCAAGTCTTTTTGCAGGGTCACATTCCAGGATTGAATATATCCCCGCTCGAATTTCAACGGGACCGTCTGGGTGGAAACGTTTCCAGGCACCTCGATGATGCCGTCCCCCAAAGCGGGGGCGCTGATCGGAGGAATGCCATCAGCCAGTCGCCCGGCGGGCGCCAGTGAGTGGGGCGCGGGAATCACCAGTTCAATAAGAATCGGGTGATTCGTGCGCAAAGGCCGCGACAGTGAATAAGGATCGATACTGATGCCATATCCCGCCCTCATGACAAAGCTGTCTGTGATGCGGTAGGCCAGCCCCAGGCGGGGGCCAAACAGTTTCTTGCTCATCTCCACACCCAGATCCTCAGGGATGTTCCCAACCCCTCCGATCTGCATCATATTAGTCTCGGGATCATAGCGTTCAAAGCCGCGGTTCGCCCGCCTGGGCATCGGGAAGTACTCCCAGCGGGTTCCAAAAGATAACGTAAGCTGGCGCGTGATCTGCCATCGGTCGCGGATGTACAGGCCATAGCGCGTGTTGCGCGTGGTGTAAGGAAAGAGAGTCAACAGGTTTTTGCCGAACTCTGTGGGAAGTCCGAGCAGGAAAGTGGCAAAGCCGTTGACCTGATTTACGGAAGGACTCAACTGGGAACAGCCGTCAGGACCGGCCACCTCACAGAGACGCGTCGGGCCGGTGCCAAAGATGAAGCGCCCCCGGGCGCCCATGGCGTCTCCACCTTGAAATTCTGGCTGCGTGTGATTCATCTGCTCGCTGTTTATATCTATTCCCCAGCGGATCTCGTGGGCCTGCTTGGTCCAGGTGAAGTTGGAACGATAGGCGTACTGGTCGTCATCCCGGTAATAAGGGCTCCAGTGCTCTTCGGTCCCATAAAGGGAGTAGCCGCTCACGTCAAAGCGCGGCCAGCCGCTTTGAAATCTCTCAGGCCCGTTGGTGCCCGGAATGCCCAGCAGATCGAGACCGATGTTTTGCCCGATTCCAGGCTGTTCGACGTTGGTGCTCTGGCGGACAAATCCAAAATTCCCGTCCATGAGAAGAGCCGGGCTGATGATGTAGTTTGCCCCAATGGAGATCTTGGTGTTGTTCCCCCAGGCGTCCCCTGCGTTTCCTCCTCCAACCCGGGGGCCGTGAAGGGCCTCGCCAAAGGCTGTCACATGCTTGGCCCCAAAGTCAAAGAGGCTGTAGCTGCCAAACATGTTGAAGCTGTTGTTCAAAATCCAGTCAATTTTACTGTCGATCGTCCAACGATTGCTGGAAAAAGGCGTAGAGGCAAAGAAATTGTTGCTCTCGTCGCTTTCTCTCCCCGGCAGATTAGGAAAGGGAATCCGATCCACAATCTTCTGCACGATGGGATCGATGCGGTCGGCGGGAATTTGGTTATTGGCGAACGGGATCCTTTCGGTGCCGTCCGGATTTCCCGTCAAGGGATCGTAGATAATGGTGTCAAAGGCCGAAAAGTCCCCCCTGCGCACCGCCGGGCCAGGGACGGAGAGGATTCTGGTTCCATTTTCGCGTTCGCTGCGTCCCTCGTAACTCACAAAAAAGAAAAGCTTGTCCGGCCTGATTGGGCCGCCTATGGTGCCTCCCCACTGATGGTGAATGTACTTGGACTTGTCCTCCGATGCAGGCAGGAAAAAATCGCGGGCCCGCAGGTGGTGATTGCTGTGGTACTCGAAGAGGGATCCATGAAAGTCATTGGTGCCGCTCTTGATCTGCACATTGATAACGGCGCCTCCGGCCAGCCCCTGTTCGGCATCAAAGCTGTTGGTGGTCACGTTAACCGTCTCGATGGCTTCTAAAGCCGGGACGGTGGCGCTGGCACCCACATTCCAGATGTGGGCAGTCGGGGCTCCGTCAATATTGGTGCTGGTGGTGGAGCGGGTTGTGCCGTTGACATTGAAGTGCCTGGACTGCGAGGGATTGCAGCCTCCCATGCGCCCGCCGCGGGAAGAGCCTCGCATCTCAAAGCCCGGAAGGGTCTCGAATAGATTCTGATAGTTCCGCCCAACGGGCACCGGCAGGTTGGACAACTGTTTTTGCGTCACCTCGTGCCGTACTTCGGCTCGGTCGGTCTGCAGCAAGGCTGTCGATTGGGAGGTCACCAGAACTTCGTCCGTCACCTCTCCTACCTTCAACACCGCGTCCACACGGGTGGTATCGTTTACCGCCACCTGCACATTAGCCTTTAAAAAGTCGGTGAAACCCGGCAAGGCCACTTTCACAGTGTAGGTACCGGAAGGGACGGTAGGAAAACTGTACAGACCTGCCTCGCTGGTAATCCCATGACGAGTCAGGTTGGTTTCCGTGTTGACGATGGTGACATCGGCGCCGGGAAGGGCGGCCCCCGTTTGATCCTTCACGTTGCCCACGATGGAGCCGTAAAGGACCTGGGCATTACATTGATCCGGTTTCAAACAGGTGATCAGGAAGATCACCAGAACCATTGAACAAAGAAGTCGAAGCGAAGGTGCACACTGGAGATATGACACTGTCCCCTCCTTTTTTTTGAAAAAGTTAAAGCAATTCAAGCTCCAGTCAAGTGTCTCAGGACAGCAGCACTCCTTAAACCAGAATAAAGAAAAGCAAAAATAATCCACGGCTTTGAAGTTCTAACCCAATGATGATCCATAATTTTGGACGCGCGCGGGCGGTTTGGATGCTTGCTCCCAGCCTGAGTTCGCAAGGATGCACCAGGGCATGGGTTCATAAAGTACCAAATTATCAACGATTTACCGTTTTTAAACTGAGTGAGACCAACACCGGGGTCCAGTTATTGCGATATTTGGATGCATCATTCCTTTTTTTGAATAATTGCTGATCGGCAGAGGCCCGTTTTTTTGTCCGCGGGCAGGCGTTGACAGTTTCGTTTTCCCCACCAGAGGCTGATTATTTATACTGAGTCCATGTATTCGGGTGACCCCACCGTGAAAATACATGATGGAGCGAAAGTGCCCGGCGATCAGATCAGCCGTCGAGACCTGCTGATCGGCGGCTCGCTGGGTGTGTCCAGTCTCCTGCTTTCCTCTCGCTTGCAGTCTCTGTTCGCTTTGGAAGAAGGGGAGGAGCTGGTGGATTTTACCGACTATACTCGAGTCTTTCGTGTCGAGGCTCAGCCCGCCAATCCGCGAGTGAAATGTCTTGATCTCCGAACGGCGACTTCCTGGCAGACACCCGACAAACAATTCTTCATCTTTCATCACACCGAGACAGTCGACGCCGATCCGGAGCTTTGGCGCTTGAGGGTCGGCGGATGCGTGCAGCGCTCCGCAGAGTTCTCTCTCAAAGAGCTGCAAAGCCGTCCGGGCAGGCGCGAAATCGGGGTAACCCTTGAGTGTTCCGGAAACTCCAACCATCCGCAGTTAATGAATGGTCTGGTGAGCAATGCGCTGTGGAGCGGAATCACGCTCAAATCGGTACTGGAAGAATGCGGCATCAAGCCCGAGGCTCGCGAGGTGGTGTTTTTTGCAATGGATCAGACCAGGGAGATGAAATGGCAGGCCGCCGATGTGTACTATACCGTCCCCTATGGCCGAAGCCTGTACATTCAGGATGCCCTGCATCCGGACGCTCTGCTGGCTTTTGAAATGAACGGCCGGCCCCTGCCTGCCGAGCATGGATTCCCTCTCCGCCTGATCATGCCCGGGTGGTATGGCATGGCCCAGGTAAAGTGGCTGACCCGAATAGAGGTAATCGACCGAAGGTACGAAGGACAGCACATGGCGCGTAATTACCACAGCCTCCGTGCGCTCGAGACACCGGATGGAATGATCTGGCTGGACATGTCGATCTCCAAAAACAGGTTGAAATCTGTGGTTGCCCGAGTGACTCGGCGCCCCCGCGGACAGACCCACAGCTACAAGATAGCCGGACTGGCCTGGGGCGGTGCCACTCCCATTGAACGTGTGGAAGTGCAAATCGACGCGGGAAACTGGCGGCCCAGCGTGATCGATGAGCGCGGCGGGGACTTTGCCTGGCTGCTCTGGTCCTATGCCTGGCAGGATGCCGCGCCGGGCCCTCATACGCTGGTCTCTCGAGCCATCGATGCAAACGGCAAGATCCAACCCACACGGGGGGAACTGAAACAGACAATGGCCAGCTCCCGCGAGGACAACTCGCAGTGGCCTCGCTCCATCGTAATTGGATGATCTTTAGATTCAGCCGCCAAAGCGGAATCGCTCTCCGCCGCCGAAACAGGCATCATCTGCTGCTCTTCCTTTTCAGCCTTCCCCTGTGGGCGTCAGGCAATGCCGGCCCTTTCCACTTCGTAGAGATCATCCAGCAAACTCCCATGAACCTCCCGATTTACAGCGGCGACTCGCTGAAACGTTACATCATCGATGTCAACGGAAACGGCTGTGTGTGGTTTGATTTCAACAACGATGGATTGATGGATCTCTTCCTGACCCAGGGAGCCACCTTCGCTGCCCTGCAGGGGGCGGATCGGAAGAATTATTCCAACCATCTTTTTATTAATCTTGGAAACGGGAAGTTCCGGGACGCTACTGATCAAGCCGGCGCAGGCGGCCCTCCTGACGTTTGGGCCATGGGCGCTATTGCCGGCGACTACGATGCCGATGGTTGGACGGATCTGTTCGTAACCTATCTCGGAGAAGATCTCCTGTATAGAAATAACGGCGGCACGACATTTCGCAACGTCACGCTTCAGGCTGGACTGACCAGCCTCTCGGGCTGGAGCACAGGCGCCTCATTTGGCGATTACGACGGGGACGGTTACCTCGATTTATATGTCCCCGGCTACGTCAATTTCGATCTTGAGCATCCTCCCGCTCCTGCCTGTCCTTACAAGGGCATGGAGGTGATGTGCGGGCCCGGCGGCTTAAGGGCGGCGCCGGACTTTCTTTTTCGGAATCGTGGCGACGGCACGTTCGAAGACGTTACGGCGCAAGCGCTTTTGGGGAAAGAGTTTTTCGATTCCTACGGTTTTGGAGCCGTCTTTGTCGACTTGAATGATGACAACCTCCTCGACCTTTACGTCGCCAACGACCTGGGGCCTAACTATCTCTACCGGAACAACGGCAACGGTACCTTCACAGAGGTCGGCTTTTCTTCCGGCGCCGCATACGCGGAAGACGGGCGGGCACAAGCGAGTATGGGAATCGCCATAGGAGACTACAATCGGGATGGTCGGCCCGACATTCTGGTTACCAATTTTTCAGACGATTACGATACGCTTTACAGAAACGAAGGTGATCTGCTGTTTTCAGATGTGAGCCGGGAAGTCGGCCTGCGCGAGGTCAGTTTGCCCTTTCTGGGCTGGGCCTGCATGTTTGCGGATTTTGACGGCGACGGGTGGGAGGATCTGTTTGTTGCCAACGGGCATGTTTATCCCCAGGTGGCCACTCTGCCGGGTGGAAAGTACTGGCAGCGGAACTTGCTCTATCGAAATCTTTCGGGCCGGACTTTCCAGGAGGCAGGTCTCGCCAGCGGACTGACAGAAGAGGCGCTGAGCCGCGGCGGAGCCGTGGCCGACTTTGACAATGATGGCGACCCGGACCTTTTTATCGTCAACATGGACAGCGTTCCTTCGTTTCTAGAGAACCGGTCCAGGAGGCCGGGCAACTGGGTTGGCCTGGCGATTTCCCGGCCCTTCGGTTCGAAGGTGAAGATTACCAGTCCATCCGGAGATCAGTTTCGTTTTCCAGTGAGCGGGGGTTCATATCTTTCCCAGAATGATCCCCGCGTATTGGTGGGACTGGGTAAAGACACGGTCGTGGAGAGCGTAGAGGTTCAATGGCCTGGAGGGGAACGGCTCACTCTCAAAAACCTGGAGGTCAACCGCTACCATCGCATACCTTATCCCGGAAACCCTTCTGAAGCTCGTTCTAGGGCAACTGGGTCTCGCCCATGAGATAGCGGTCGCATTCGCGGGCGGCGCCGCGGCCTTCGTTGATGGCCCAGACGATCAGGCTCTGGCCCCGGCGCATGTCGCCGGCGGCAAAAACCCCCTGCACGTTGGTGGCGAACTTGCCGTGCGCGGCTTTGGCGTTGGAGCGATCGTCCCTCTCCACTCCGAGCTGATCCAGCAACCGGTTTTCCGGGCCCAGAAATCCCATGGCCAGCAGAACCAGTTGGGCGGGATAAACCTTTTCGCTGCCCGGGACCTCCCGGGGGATAAAGCGCCCCTGTTCATCTCTGGCCCACTCGATCTCCACCGTATGCAGCTCTTTGACGTTCCCGTTCTGATCGCCTGCAAACTTCTTGGTCATGATCCGATAATGGCGCGGATCCTGCCCAAAGACGGCAGCCGCTTCCTGCTGGCCATAGTCGAGGAAATAGATCCTGGCCCATTGCGGCCAGGGATTGTTCGGACCGCGCTTCTCGGGGGGCCTGGGAAGAATCTCGAGCTGAGTCAGGCTGCGGCAGCCGTGGCGCATGGCCGTGCCCACGCAGTCGGTGCCGGTGTCACCGCCGCCGATCACGACCACGTCCTTCCCCTTGGCTGAAATATATTTGCCATCCCGGTGGCCGCTGTCCAGTAGGCTCTTGGTATTGGCGTGCAGGAAGTCCATGGCGAAGTGGATGCCCTGCAAAGCGCGGCCTTCCACGTCCAGGTCGCGCGGCCGGGTTGCGCCTGCGCAAAGCACCACGGCGTCATATTCCTTGCGCAGTTTCCCAACCGGATAACTTTTGCCCACCTCGGTGTTGACCAGGAAATTCACCCCTTCGCGAGACATCAGGTCCACCCGTCGCTGCACGATCTTCTTGTCCAGCTTCATATTGGGAATGCCGTAAGTCAGGAGTCCCCCAACCCGGTCGTCACGTTCGAATACCGTGACCAGATGGCCCGCACGGTTCAGCTGAGCAGCCGCCGCCAGACCCGCCGGACCGGATCCGACAACCGCCACTCGAATGACAACCAGCGCAATAGCCCGGTCGCTTGAAACAAGAATGTTGCCCTGGAAGTCTCCCTGCAAAACTTCCGGAAAGACCTCGCCCAGGAATTTTGCCCTGTGCTCTCCCGGTCCCAATTGGATTTCTTCGACTCTAATCGATTGGCCGGATTCCGGTAGGAGAAGAACAAAAAGCTGGGCTGCTTCCGATGAAGTATTCACTAAAGCCAAGCCGCTATCGATGTCCTCATCAGCTATCCTATGGACGGCGCCAGATGACAATATCTTACCGGAGCTGGAGCCTA
>JBOGJG010000024.1:0-1966 GCA_050747825.1 Acidobacteriota bacterium
GCGAGCAGCTTTTCGGCCTTGGCCGGCTCGCCCGTATCGCTGAGAGTGCCGAACAGGTCGCCTGAGAGCAGCGTCACACGGCCGTCGTCATCCTGCCGGCCAAGCCGCAGTTGAGAGCCTTCGTCTAGGAAACGGATGATTTTCATTGTCGTTATCGAGCCAAAAGGTTTAGCCACAGAGGGCACAGAGGGTGATGATCAATTGGATTTTTATAAACGCCCAATGCTGCCGCGGCTTAAAACTGCCATATTTCCGAGTCTGTAGCAACATTACTGGGGATTGGTAGTGACAGGTTGAGCGTTTTTTCGTATTTTTCCCGGACCATTTTCGGCAAGGAGGGTGACCATGCCAGGACCGGGAGAATATCGAGCGGATCGCACCGAGGGAATCACGCGTGTTGAAGACTTGCCGAAAGCCAAGCTGGTCCGGCGGAGTCGCAATTCTCGGCGACGCCTGTGCCCCGAGTGTGGGCGCAGTTGCTACCGTCATCGGGTCATGGAACGAACCCTCCATGATCTGGGTGATATGGTCTCGGAGCGACCCCGCAACATTCAACTCGCGTACTCGCAGCATTATTGTTGCCAATGCAAAAGCTACTTCAATGCGGACATGCTGGACCTGGCTCCAGCCAAGGGCCACTACACCCATCGTGTCGTCGCACGGGCGGTGCGGTTGGTGGTGGAAGACGGCTTGCCTTACCGCTCAGCCAGTTGGCACCTCTGGAGAGACCATCGAGTCTTTGTGCCCTTTGCCACGATCCAGAACTGGGTTGAGGCCGGGGGGGAAAAAGGCCGAAAGGCACGTCGCCTGCGAGTACCTCGACGCCGCGCTGGCTGAGTTTTCCGGATACATCGCGGCAGACGAGTTGTACGATGGTCCGTTCTGCGTCCTGTCGATCGTCGATAACCGCACCTTCCGCCGCTTGATCTACGAGGTGCTGGACCACGATCCGACGCAGGCCGACGTGGAAGCCTTGTTCGGCAGGTTTCAGGCGGCCCTCGACGCGCGCGGCCTGAAGTTGCTCGGTATCACCACCGACGGTTCGGCCCTGTATCCAGAGGCGATTTCCAGGGTGTTTGGCGAGGTCCCCCACCAACTGTGCGAGTTTCATGTGATCAAGGAATTGACCAAAGGGGTACTCTGCGCCCTGGCCAAGATCCGCAAGGAGCTGGCCGCCACCAAACCGAAGCTCGGTCGCGGCAGACCGTCTGCGGGAATAGCGCGCCCCGCGGCACGGCGCGCGAAGCGGATCGAACAGAAGGTCGGGGATTTGTTTCAGCATCGCTACTTGTTCGTGCAGCACACCCTCACCCCGGCTGGGCGGCGGACCCTCCTGCGGATCACCCGCGGACGGCCTGAGTTGCGAACCCTTCGCGACATCATGGATCATGTCTATCGACTGTTCGATCGCCGCTGTCGGACGGAGACCGCCCTGGCCAAACTGGCCCGGCTGCGGCGTCGGGTCCGACGCTTCCGGTGGATTGGTAAAACGTTGCAAAAGTTGTTCTCTCCGAATCTGGAAAAAGCGCTGACGTTCTTGGACGACAAGCTTTTGCCTTCGACCTCCAATGCGGTGGAGCGCGGGAACCGCCGACACCGCAAGATGCAAAAGACCGTGTATCGTGTTCGCACCAAGCCACACATTTCCGCCCGCATCGCCCTCGACATGCAACGTGAGGAGCGGGCCCACCAACGTCACCTCACAACCCAAACGCTACACACTGGCCGCAGCCGAAAAGCTGCATAATCCCCAGTAATGATGCTACAGTCTCTTTATATGCGTGAATTGTTGGAACAAAAACTGGCACGGTTTGAGCAGCTTGAGAAAGAGCTGGTCGACCCCGAAGTGCTCGCCAAGCCGGCGAAGCTGACGGCGGTGGTGCGCGAGCATGGTTCGCTGGCCCGGCTGGTTGGCAAGTATCGTCGGTTCAAGCAGATCACCGGCCAGATCCATGAAGCCCAGCAG
>JBOGJG010000025.1:0-4755 GCA_050747825.1 Acidobacteriota bacterium
CCAACTGCGACGACGTTCGCGGACGAACTCTTCGGTCGCTGAGTCCGGTTGGGCAGCCCCTTGCTGCTCACCTTGGACGGCCACGCTCACGCCCTGGCGACGCCTTTTTCCGCGAGAGGCATTGGAAAACCAACCATAGTAACGCACCCTCTGCTCAGGGCGGTTGGGAATGTGGGAGGTGACCCGGGCGATCCAGTCTAAGGCGTCCATGGAACGGGTCAAACCCTTGCCGGTCCGGTATCGGACTGGGCCCTGCTGCGCATGGTAGTGCAAGCGAGTGCCCGCGAAACTGGGCCGCAAGATAGAGGCGCTCAAGCGTTCCAGAGCTTCCTCGTCCTCCCGGTGGACGGGACGGCCGCAGTAAACCTGGAAACCCGAGTGGCGCCAGGAGCGGAGCCGCTGGGCGAACTCTCGAGTCCGCTGCCGCTTGCTCACCAGCATCCGCAGGACGTGCTCTTGAAAGAGGCGGGCCAGTGTTTCCGAGTCCATGAGCGGGAGCGGGTGGGGGTTGCCTTGCCGATCCCAGACCGCGTCACTGACCAGGGAGTGCAAGTGAGGATGCCAGTTCAGTTCGTCCCCATAGGTTTGAATGGCCACAATCGCCCCCGGAGTGCACTCCTGCCCGAGGACGGCCTGATCATAGTCCCGCAAAGTTTTCCAGGCGAGAGCGCGAGAGCTCACCGAGCAGACTTCGGTCCCGACGGAAAGCCCCTCGTAAGACCTTGGGAATGGTCCAGACATACTGACAGTGCTCGACCGGCTCCAAGATCTCTTGGGTCACCCATTGGACGAAGGCCGCCATGCGTTTGGCCTGACACGCCGGACAGAAGTAACGCGTCTTGCAGGAAAAGGCGAGCAGATATTCGTGAGGGCAGTGGGAGCAACGAATGCGGGCAAAGCCGTGGCGGAAGATCCCGCACTCCAGAAAACGTTCCACCGTCCTCTCCAGCACCGGGCGCAGGGGGCCGTGGTCCTTCTCGTGGAAATAGGGGTAGCTCTCCTGGAATTCCGGCCCGTAATCCTGAAGGCACTGGTTTCCGGGTGGCGTGGCCGGTAGGTCCCTGCGAGCGTCATCACTACTGGTAACGCTCGTCTCCGGAAAACCTACGAACTCAATAATTTCCTGCGCGCCCCGGCCTTCTCGCGCATGAACCCCAAAGCGGCGGCGGGCTCCATCCTGGCCTGGTCGGTGAAGGATCGCGTGTAGTTCCTGGCCGCCGTCACCCCTCAGCCTCTCCGGCCCGAAGTGATGAACTACTGGCAGAACACCAGCAAATTCTTCATCAGCCAGGTCAAGGCCTTTTACGGAGAAGCCGCCCACAAAGGCAACCAGTTTGCTCACGCTTATCACCCCAAGCTCCCTGCCGACGCGACCGGGCGTCTCGAGAACTGGAGCTGGGCTTACATCTTCGACCATATGGATCAGGGCCGAATGGAGGGCTTCATCAGCTTCGGGATGAACCCCGTGGCCAACGGTCCCCACTCGCGCAAGGTGGTCTCCGCGCTCTCCAAACTGAAGTGGCTGGTCGTAGCCGAAAACTTCGAAACGGAAACGGCTTCGTTCTGGAAACCCGAAATCCTGGCTTTGAACGGGAGCAATCCGCAGGAGGTTCAAACCGAGGTCTTTCTTCTACCGGCCGCCAATTTTGCGGAGAAAGACGGATCCTTTACGAATTCCGCTCGCTGGGCCCAGTGGAAGTGGAAGGCCGTGGACCCGCCGGGTGAAGCGCTGCCGGATCAGGAGATCATGGGGCGCTTGTTTGTGAAAATTCGAGAGCTGTACCGGAACGAGGGCGGAAAATTTCCAGAACCCATCCTCAACTTGAACTGGTGGTATACGAATCCCGCCACTCCTTCGATGGACGAAGTGGCGCGCGAGGTCAATGGCTGGGCCATAACTGATGTGAGGGACGAGAAAGCCCCAGAAACGATTGTCTTGAGAGAAGGTCAGCAGTTGAGCCAGTTCGGCGACCTGCGTGACGAGGGCTCCACGCTGTGCGGTAACTGGCTTTACGTGGGCTCGTACACCGGCGCCGGCAATCAGATGATGCGGCGCAGCACGGACGATCCGGCCGGCCTGGGATTCTTTCATGAATGGGCTTTCAACTGGCCCGCCAATCGCCGCATTCTCTACAACCGCTGCTCGGCGGATGCCGAGGGCCGCCCCTGGGACGACGCCCGGCCCGGCATCCAGTGGGACGGAAGAAAGTGGTCAGGTGACGTGCCGGATTACCCGGGTGAGAGCTCGCCGGCCGCCGGACCGGGTGCATTTATCATGCTCCCGGAGGGAGTGGCCAGGCTTTTCGTTCCAGGCCAGTTCGTCGATGGACCCTTCCCGGAGCATTACGAACCGATGGAATCGCCTACCGCTAATCCGCTTCATCCGGCACAAAGCGCGAATCCGGCCGTCAAGCCGTTTCAGGGAGAGTGGGATCGGCTGGGCACGCCGGATGAGTTTCCGATCGTCTGCACGACCTACCGGCTGACGGAGCATTTCCACTACTGGACCAAGAACAATCCGTACAACATGCAACTGCAGCCGGAGTTCTTCATCGAAATCCCGGAAGAGCTGGCCGCCGAGAAGGGTATCCGCAATGAAGACCTGGTTCGCGTCACCTCCGCTCGAGGAAACGTTCAGGGCAAGGCGCTGGTGACCCGGAGAATCAAACCGATGACGGTGGCCGGTCAGACGGTGTATCAGATCGGCTTTCCCATCCACTGGGGGTTTTTGGGCCGGGGCAAGCAGACCGGGGCGCTGGCCAACCTGGTCACTCCTACGGTCGTGGATCCGAACTCGTACGCTCCGGAGTACAAGGGTTTTCTCGTCAAGCTCGAGAAGGTATGAAGCCGTATGGCGGTGGATAGTCTGCACATCAAAGCACGATCGGCGTCGTCTTCACCGACCGGGACAATCAGACGATCCGAGACCGTGGCGAAGCTGATCGACATCTCCTCCTGCATCGGCTGCAAAGCCTGTGAGGTGGCCTGCCAGGAATGGAATGACCTGGCGCCGGCCGAGGGTCGCCCGTTCTTCGGGAGCTACCAGACACTTCCGGACCTGGAACCCAATTTCTGGCAACTGATCAAATTCAACGAAGTGGAACGAGACAGCCGGTTCATGTGGAACATGACCAAATACCAGTGCATGCACTGCGTGGATCCCGGGTGCATGCGGGCCTGTCCGGCGCCGGGTGCAATTGTGCAGTTTACGAACGGCATCGTTGATTTCGTTTCAGACCACTGCATCGGCTGCGGCCTGTGCATCACCGGATGCCCGTTCGATGTCCCGCGGCTCAGCTCGTCCACCGGGAAGGTCCACAAATGTACGCTCTGCTCCGATCGAGTGTCGGTCGGGCTGGAACCGGCCTGCATCAAAGCCTGCCCCACCAACTGTCTCCATTTTGGTACGCGGGAGCAGTTGGTCCAGATTGCCCAGGTCCGGGCGGATGAGCTTCGGGAGCAGGGCTACCAGCAGGCCGGCGTCTACGATCCGGAGGGCGTCGGAGGGACCCACGTTCTGTATGTGCTGCCCCACGGAAATCATCCAGAAGACTATGGCCTGCCCCGAGACCCGAAGATCTCTCTCGTCATCCTCCTTTGGAAGCAGCCCTTGAAATGGCTCGGAGGCTTCCTGATGATCGGCGGCATGCTGGGGGCGTTTTTGCATTATTTGCGATATGGGAGAAAGACATCCCTGTAGAACAGAGCCGCGACCGGGAGGGAGCGGGACCCTGAAACAACTTTCGCCATCTTTTGAAGCTAAGGCAAGCCGTTGAAGCAGAGCAGGGCTACCCTGCAGGTGGCGGCGTTTGCTTCTTGGTCCCGCTCCCTCCCGGTCGCGGCTCTGAACGGTCCCAAAAAAGGAAGCTCTAAAAAAGGTAAGTCCCAAGAAGAAAATGAAGCGAGATCCAAATTCTATCCAACGATTCACACTGAGGGAACGCATCATCCATTGGCTTGTCGGCATTCTCTTCGTCTATCTCATGCTGACGGGACTGGCGCTCTTCAGTCCGCACCTGTACTGGCTGGCCGCGGTCCTGGGCGGCGGAACAACCATCGCCCGCTGGCACCCGATTGCCGGCGTGATGTTCTTCGCGGCGCTCGCCGGCATGTTCCTGCAATGGCGGCGGGACATGCGATTGGAGGCGACGGACCGGGAATGGATGAAACAGATGGGTCAGTACATCCGCAATGAGGACGAAGGCCTGCCCGAGGTGGGACGTTTCAATCCCGGCCAGAAACAACTGTTTTGGCTGCAGGCGATCAACGGCTTCCTGCTCCTGATCTCGGGCATCCCTCTCTGGTTTCCCCACAGCTTCTCGCAGGAGCTTCGACTCGCCGGCATTCTGGTCCATGAGATTTCGGCGCTGGCCGCTATCGGCGGACTGATTGTCCACATTTACATGGGGACCGCCGTCGTGGGCGGAAGTCTGGCCGCCATGATCGGCGGGAGAGTCACGCAAGCCTGGGCCCGCACCCATCACCCCCGCTGGTATCGCGAGCGGCAGTCCCGCGAAACAGGAGAACCGCGCTGAGCGCCGGCGGGCGAGATGCCCGCGTTCCCGGGAAAACGCTCCCGATTTCATGCCGGCCAAGGGAGCGGATCCATTTTAGCGCCCTTTCGGGGAACGCTCTGCCGCATTTTCTTTCAAACTCGCTACGAAGGCCATGATCTTCAGGATATCGTCCTGAGGGATGCGGTCGCCGAAGGCCTGCATGGCTCCGCCGGCACCCCCATAGACCGCTTCAAAAAAC
>JBOGJG010000026.1:0-12996 GCA_050747825.1 Acidobacteriota bacterium
CGACGCCGATTTCATCTTCGTGGTCTCTTCCGTAAACTTCATGGTCCCTCACGTGGGGGGAGGCGCCGTCCGGGCCGAGAACAAGGACGATGCCTGGACCGTCTTTTTCGACGGACCGGAAGGGCAAAAGGTCGGGGAGTTTTACTCAACGTGCCTGTGTCCGGAATCGACATTCGGCCCGAATCCCTTTACGGCCTTCAATGTTGAGATTCAGACGTTCGATTTGAGAGAAGGCATGCTTTTTGGAATCGCAGGCGGCGGAGACTCTGGTGAGACCGGAAAGCCGCACGCAGTCCTGGGCGGGACCGGCCGTTACTCAGGAGCCAGGGGCAGCTATGCGGCATCTCCAGTTCGCTGCGAATCGGAAAAGCGCGGTCAGATCGAGCTCAGGCTCACGCTACAAATTTGAGGAGGCATTATGTCCTTTGAGCGGCAAACTTGAGGCGACACGCAGGTAATTTGGTCTGGAAGCCGCATCAGCGCTATGTCGATTGTGACGACTCGTGCGTGATAGCCTTGCCGGTCAGTCGTAACCGCCGTGCTGAAGGAAGTACTCGAGGGGTTTCACGGATTGCCGGATTCTATTCCTGCCCATCCGTGAAACCCCGTCTAAAGATACGTGACTGAATTTGTGAAACCACGCTGTACTGAGTGCCTCAATTTCGGGTCAATTCGAGTCAATCAGAGTTGCGTAGACGAAGTAGGCTCCTCGCGAAGCGCCCTCCTTTCCAGTCAACCAGGTCTGTAGTCGGGTTTTGCCGGCCTCGAGCTTCATGGTAAAGCGTACACTGCTCGCTCCCGTGGCAACAGGCTGGCTCAGATCGAGCTGGCCGATCTTCAGGCGGGCCCTGGAAGCATCGAGCGGGAAATCCGCCTCGGCCGGACGCTCGCGCAGGGTAAACTCATAGGTTCCTGCACGGGAAATTTCGACAGCCCAGAAGCCGTTTGCAACCGGAGCCTGGAGGATCATCTGCTGATTCCAGGGGACGATCTCTCCATGCCAGTCCATACACGTGAGTAAAGAAGGATTTTCCTCAATCGAACCGAGAACGATTCGACAGTACTCATCAAATCGTCTGGAGACTTCGGCGTACCACCCCTGGTAGGCTTCTCGCAGCCTCTCCACGGTCTGCGGGTACAGGGCGGCGAGATTGTTTTCCTGTTGGGGATCGGCCAGGATATCGTACAATTCCCGGCCGTTGACCAGACGCCAGCGCTCGGTCAACACTGCTGACTTCCGCCACGGCTGGGGGTGTTCGATGCGATGCGACTGTACGAACAGCCTGCGCTGCGGCCACTGCGCTATGCCGGAGAGAAGCGGCGCCAGACTGGTCCCATCAAGGTGGAGATCCGGTGGTCGTTCCAGACCGCAAAGCTGAATGAGCGTCGGAAGCAAATCGATATGGGCGGTCAGATGATCGACGTCGCGTCCACCCTTTAGTCTTGCCGGCCAGCGGATAAAGCAGGGTACCCGATGCCCTCCATCGTATTCGGAGCCTTTCTTCCCGCGCATAGCAGCGCCGAAGTGGCCCAGCGCCGAGCCGTTATCGGTCATGAAAATGAGAATTGTATTTTCATGCAAGTCCCAGTCTTTGAGTTTGGCCAGCAGCCGTCCCAGGTTTTCATCAAAGTTCCGGATCATGCCGTAGAAATTCGCCGCCTTCTGCGCCAATCCTTTCTCCAGAAAGGGCCGGCTGTAGTCTTCAGCGACTTGATATGGCGCATGGGGCACGTTGGTGGAAATGTAGGCGAAGAACGGCCTGCTCCGATTTTCCTGAATGAAATTCAAGGCCGCGTTAAAGAAAACGTCTGTGCAGTATCCCTCCGACTTCATCCACCGGCCGTCTTTCAACAGCGTCGGGCTGAAGTAAGTGTTCCCCCAGTAGTCGGGCGTCTGCGTGATGCCCCCGCCCCCATGCACCAGAGATTGCTGAAAGCCTCTATCCTGGGGCCGGAACGGATAGTTATCGCCCAGATGCCACTTGCCCCAGATCCCCGTGGCATAACCACTGGCCGCAAAAAGGTCGGCCATCGTGGTTTCGTCCCGTCGCAAAAGCGATCTGCCCATGATAGTGTGCCAGACACCCGTACGGCTCGAATAACGTCCGGTCATCAGGGCGGCCCGGGTGGGCGAGCAGGTGGGGTCTACGTGAAACTGGGTTAAGCGAATACTTTGAGCGTAGAGCCTGTCGATGTTAGGAGTCTTCAGGACTGGGTTGCCGTGGCAGCTCATGTCGCCGTACCCCTGGTCGTCCGTCATGATCAGTATCACATTGGGTGGAGGGCCAGGCTGCGCACCCGCCGGTACCCCAGCGAACATGACCGCAAGAACAATCACTCTCCACATTACTTCTCTTCGGGCAGAGTCCGGATGACCTGAGCATCGGCCCTGAGGCCGTCAAAGCTTGTCATCAAGACAGGAGTATCGGGAGCAACGCCCACCAGCCCGCGCACCGGGACGGTGCCGTCGGACAGGCTGCGCACGCCGCGAATGGGTTCCTCGTTTGTCGTCAGGAAAAGGACATCGGCGTCGGGAAGCGTCTTCAGCCGTGGCAGGCGGCAGCCGTGGCGGCGGCCGGTATTGGAAGCGCGATCCTCGATAAAGCCGCCGCCCCGGGGGCTCTCGCCGGGGGGATCGATTAGATTACGAAACTTCAGGTGGAAGACGGGGTCTTCGCGGCGCGGGTCGAAGTGCATTTCCAGGAAATTCCAGTACTGCGGGCCTTCCAGGGGCTGGAGGTCAGGTGAGCCGTAATTCTGATGGTAGAGTGCATGGACCTGAACCTCGCGTCCATCGTAATCCTGCATCCGTGGGCCGAATCCAGGTTTGACGCCGCGGCCGCCCGTCCGGCCGATGGGTCCAAACGAGCATTCGTACAACCCTTGTTCGACGTTCTTCAGGATGCAGCCGGAGTGGACGTCGCCGTAGACGCTCAGTACCCCTTCACGGCTGCCCAGCAGCTCGATCACGCGGTCACTGCCTGCCTTCACCCAGCCGGCATAGTCGGCGGCGACGCGGTCCCGCTGCTTGAACTGCGCTCCCACTCGAGGGTCCCGCTTGTTCCCGGTCCATATGGTGTGGAGGCCGTTGATGCCGGTAAGGCAGATCAGAGGTGAGGTGTCGGTGCTAATCATCTCCTGCAGCCAGGCGAACTGCTCCTCGCCCAGCAGAGCGCGCGTCGGGTCAGCCCGGTCGTAAAGATTGTCTTTGTGTCCCCAGCCTTCATCGTCCCAAATATTCGTGTCCTGAGAGGTGCGCCACAGGCGGGAGTCCATGATCAGGAGTGAAAAATCGTGTCCGGGCATCTTCCAGCGCCGCCATCGTTTTGGGTTACCGGTCGGCGAAGGATTTTCCTGCCCGCTCATCAGATGGTAGACGATCTGAAAATTACGCCGCATGTATTCGGAGTCCTGGCCCAGATCACCGTGGTTTCGAACGGCCAGTTGCTCGGGTCCTTTCACGTCATCCATGCCATGGTCGTGATCGCCGGGATTGAGCACATTCCAGTGGCGCATCATCTGCCAGCGAGTCGTCGGGCCTCCCAGGGTCGTGGTAATAATCTTGTAGGCGTCGTCCGTGCTGGGCGGAGGAAATAACAGTTCCAGGTACCAGACATCATCCTCCCAGAGCATGATTTGGAAGTCATAATCTTCCAGGTATTTATAGGCGTCGGGTGTCGGTTGATCATGGACCCAGTTTTCTTCGAATCGTCCGGCATTGGGCAAATCGGGTGAGTTGCCGTGAATGGCATGGCAGCTCAAGCCGCACAGGCCATAGGGGGCACTCAGCCGCGGCAGCCGCCCGACGTAATTCTTTTTACCCAGAAATCCGCTGCGAGGATCAGCCGTAACATCCCGACCATCCTTCCAAACCGTGTAGTACAGCGTCTTCCGGGCGGGGCTGGAGGGCAGCGTTACATCGAGTATGGCGGTATTGCGCCGGAAGCCGTTGCTTTGGATCGTGGCGGAGCCGGCCACCGCGACCGCTTCCCAGCCGCCGATTGGGTCAGGTACTTCGCTGATACGAATCTGGGCGCGCTGGCCCTCGTTTCGAAACAGCGCCACGAATCGGCACTGCCAGCGCTGCTCGATCTCGCGCAGCGTATCTCCCAGAGGGTAACAGACGTGAAGCTCGTTCAGTGGGACCTGCACAGCCTGGTTGGATTGCGGTTCGAGGCTGACCTGGTTAACCTCAAAGTCGAGCAGACCGCGCGCCACCAGACCCGGATGGCCGTTTGTAAACCTTTGCCGTTCCACGTTCGCGCATTCAACCCGAGTCACGGATTTACCGAAAATGAGGCTTGCCGTCAGGGTGGCCGTTTCCGGGTCAGGGCCGCCGACGCTCACTTCGATCGTGACCCGGTCACCCGGCCGCAGATCCGGAGCCGGCTCTTCCGAGCTGCCGGGCACCGGTTTCGGGTCATCCACAGAATGGTCGTAGATGCCGAACGTGCCGCTGTCCCGCCAGGCGGCGTACCAGCAGGCACTGCCGGTTTGGCCCTGGCCCTGCCAGCCTTCATAAAGGCTTCGCCCGCCAAAGCAGATCCCCATCAGGGCATAACCGGGCTGATACTGCTTCCAATCGGCATTTGCCTCAGGTGACGGAGCCAGCGCCCGTACGGTGGTCTCGATGCGGATTGTATAGTTTCCCTGCAGGTTCCAGTCTGGGCGCCAGATCATTCCAAAAGGCAGCGACGGGTCGGGATGGATCGGCATGGGCTCGTCTCGATGCGTCTCCCAATGCCAGGGAAACCAGTGGGTGGGCTTGTCATCTCCGACGTTCTCCAGCCGTCGCCGCAGCGCCTGCCCTTGGATTTTCCAGTAACCGGGATTAATCGATTCCCAGCCGTCACCGTGGTAGAACGAGTCCGGCCGCTCGAAATCGTCAACGATAAGGGTCCCGGAAGGGGAGGCTCCAAGGACATTCTTAAAAAAAGCGGGGATGCCTGAGACAGCCAGCCCGCACTTCTTGAAAAAATCACGGCGGCTGGCTCCTCTCATTTGCTTCCGGCCTTCATTGATCATATCGCTTGCGAGTTCGCTCAAGATTGTAAAGGGTTAACCAGGGGCAGACAATCAGAAAAGGGAAGTCGCGGCCTTCGCGGCTCTACACCTTAACTCTCCTGCAAAACCCAACGGCTTTGCCGTGACTCTCCAGGGACCGCGCCGGGCTGCTGTCCGCCGGGCTGCTTGACTTTTAAGTTTCCGGCACATAACACCCGGTCAGTCCGCAGAAGATGCGGAGCTCATGATGTTCGTCCCACTGAGATGCACGATTCACACCCCCACCATCATCCCGATCATCACCATCCTGCTCATCACACAGGCCTCAGGCCTCAAGCCTCATGGAAAACTCGCCATTTTCCTATCCGCAGCGAATCGCGCTTTCGTCCGGCTGCGCCGCCATCGAAGCTTGACTCTTTTGGTCCTGGTCGGACTTTATCTTCTCAGCGGCATTTACTACGTCCGGGCCGACTGTGGTAGCCACCATGATCATCGCCGTCCTGGTGGCCTTCAGCAGCCTGCACCGCTTCTCGTTCGCCTTCCTTCACCATCACAGCCACACGCTGGCCGGTCTGGCCATTCTTTTGTGCGGGATCAGCATCCTCTTCCTGGGGCTGTGAGCCAGGAGTGAGCGGACGATTTCATCAATTCGCTGCAGGGGTCAGGAGAGCAGTTCAGGGACGATCAGACGATGTTGC
This sequence comes from Acidobacteriota bacterium, assembly GCA_050747825.1. Lineage (GTDB taxonomy): Bacteria > Acidobacteriota > UBA6911 > RPQK01 > JBOGJG01 > JBOGJG01. Next base: position 5,703 of record JBOGJG010000026.1, read on the forward strand.
TCTCTGATGTTCTGATCGACACTACAAAGAGGTAACCGCCGAGCCTGGCTGTGTGCACAAAGCAGGCGGTCAAACGGATCGCGGGTCCAATCAAGTAGGAGAGCATGACGAATGAGCGGGATCAATGGAACCTCATCAACCATAAAACGGGAGTCATCCATCACCGCCTCCATGAATTCAGGATTCTGCACCTCAAGCCTTCCGACTTCCAAAAGGAATTGGATCTCCAGGAAAGAGACCGGGGAAATTCCCCAGGGCCGGTAGCTGTTCAGCCACGGAAATTCACCAAGCCTTTGGGCGCTGACAATGATCCAGATCAAAAAATGCGTGTCCAGAATCGCAGTCACCGCCTGCCTTCTGGAACGAAGATCAACCCCTCTTCGAGCCATTCCCATCGCCATTGATCCGCCTGTTCCGGCTCAGAGACGCGGAGAAGCTGGGTATAGTCCGGGATTCTTTCTTTAGAAATCTCGTCAGGACACTCTTGTTTGAGGACGATCCGCTTCCCCTTTCGATCAATCACTACGACCTCGCCGGCGGCCGCTTCGTCAAGCAGACGGAACCAGTTTTTCCTGGCTTCTGAGGCGCTCACTCTTTTCACATGTACAATGTACGACTATTAATCAGCCCTGTCAATTGGCGTATCTGCAGAATACGAGCGGACCGATCGGTGTTTGTCGGTCAGTTTCTCCAGGGCCTGGAAAGCAGCTGCGGACCACCCGATTATCTGCGCTCCACCGGTACAAGGTCTGCTGGCTGATACCGACCTGGCGGCACAGATCGGCTGCCCGGGCTCCTGCTTCTGCCTGCTTCAGCACCGAGAGCATCCAGCCGTCGCCGGGAAGCAGCACCGTCGTATGGGCGCGGTGCATCCGGGCAAAATCTGTTCCAAAGTTTGGCGGCAGCGTTCTGGCTGCCGCCGAAGATTCTCCCCCCGATTTTCTCGACGCAAGTGCGCACCACATCGGCTCTTTCCTCTGGTGCGAGAGCGAAAAACTCCCCGGTTGTCCCGTTCACCCACAACCCATGGACCGAGGCAGCCAGCGAAATTCTAGATGGCGTTCCAAGCTCGGATGATCGATTTCTCCCTCATTGGTCAAAGGAAGAATCACCGGGGGCACTACCCCTTTGAGTGAAGCCAGTTTTGCGAACGCATTACCCCTCATGAGATCTCTAACTCCCTTCCCCGCTTTTCACAGATATCCTGATTTTTTTATCATACTCCGGAAAGGGAGCGTGTGGCAGAACGGGTGATATGAAACGGCTCTCAGCTTTTTGGAATGATGTTCATGACTTTAGAACGCAGATCAGTTATTCTATGACCGTTTTCTTACCGGCTGATAACGGAAAGGAATTCAGGGTGATGTACAAAACCGGCATGTTGGGAGTTGCTGGGGCGTTGGTGTTTTCGTGGGGAGCGGCCGCGAAGCCCGTAGCGCCCCTGGAACCCCAGGCTGGGGATGCGGCACCTTTGTACAAGAGCATGGAAATCTTTGAACCCATCGCTCTGCACGTCCATGGGTCCGGGATCGTCGAACTGCCGAACGGCGATCTGCTGACCTGTTGGTTTGAAGGCTCTGGGGAACGCTGGGCTGATGACGTGCTGATCAAAGGAGCGCGCCTGCGTACAGGAGAGGAAGCCTGGAGTGAGCCCTTTCAGCTGGCGAACACGGCGGGCTTTCCCGACATCAATCCGGTGCTGTTCCTGGACGGGAAGAACCGTTTGTGGTTATTGTGGTACACGGTGCAGGCCAACCTGTGGGAAACCTCCCTGCTGAAATATCGGATCAGTACCAATTACATGATGCCGGAAGGACCACCGGAATGGGACTGGCAGGAGGTATTGCACGTGAAGCCCGGGGACAGCACGGAGCGGGGAATCCAACCGAGGGACCGCTTCGTAGAAGCGGTCCAGCGAAAGACTTCGGAATACGCAGCGTACTTGAAACGCATCGGCTTCCTGCCGGAAGGGGATGGCGACGATGGGGGGCGCCGGTCCTCGTGGGAGCGCCGAGTAGAACGGACGCTTGAGCGCGCCGCCGGTAAGGACCTGAGTCGCAGCGGCCATCTTTATCATGACGACGGCAGCTATACCACTCAGGAGATGGGTTTCCCTCTCATGCGCCGCCTCGGTTGGCAGACCTATACCAAGCCCGCCTTTCTGGACCGAGACCGGATGATCGTGCCCCTTTACTCGGACGGATTCTCCTTTTCTCTCATGGCGATCACCGATGACTGGGGCGAAAGCTGGTCCTTCAGTGAGCCGCTTGTCGGCCTGGGCAACATCCAGCCCACCATCGCGAGGAAAGCGGACGGCACGCTGGTCGCATACATGCGGGACAACGGGCCGCCTCCAAAGAGGATGCACGTCTCCCAGTCGACCGACCGCGGGGAGACGTGGAGTCCGGTCCGGGATTCCGAATTGCCCAACCCGGGTAGCGGCAGCGACGTGGTCACCTTAAGAAACGGCCACTGGCTCATAGTCTACAACGATACCGAAAGAGGCCGGCATAGTCTGGCCGCTGCCCTCTCGACGGACGAAGGGAGGACTTGGAGGTGGAAACGCCACCTTGAGCTGGATCTCCGGGAGGCGCAAGCGACCAGAAGCCATTACCCTGCCGTGATTGAGGGAGCCGACGGCGATCTGCATCTGGTGTACAGCTTCCATTATGCGGACCGGCCCGCCCGGCGTCGCACGATCAAGTACGTCCGCTTCAATGAAGCCTGGGTCAGGGAGTAATGACTCGCAGATCCAGACTTGAGAACCGGCGGAATCCCTTCTGCGAAGAGAATTGTTTCACGTTGACAGATCACTCTCCGCTTGTATAGACTCCGGTGTAATTAGTGAAATACATTCACGGTTTTTGAAACTCCATTCCGATGTGCGACTTGCGGAGGTAGCATATTTCGGAAAGATTTGAAGGGTTTCAATTAAAACGAGGATTTTAAACCAGGAGGGACTGCCATGAAACCGTTGCGGATCTTATCAATTGTCTTCTTGTTGGCCCCATTCTCGACCTTCTTCGTGGAAGGTCAGAGCACCACCGGTTCAATCACGGGGGTGGTCAGGGACACTGGGGGCGGCGTGATTGCCGGGGTCGAGGTGACCGTGACTCATGTGGGCACGAACGCCAACTACACGGCGCTGACCAACGAAATCGGCGTCTATACCGTCCGGGCCCTGCCTATTGGCCGGTACAGCCTGGTGGCGGAGCTGCCCGGCTTCAGGCGATTTCAAGCCAGCGGTATCCGAGTGCAGGTCGATGAGAGAGTGCGGGTGGATGTCGAGCTTCAGGTGGGGGAAATCACCGATTCCGTTCAGGTCACGGCTGCGACCGTCGGGGTTGATACACAGAGTTCCACGCTGCAGACCGTGATCGACGAGAGGCGTGTCGAAGATTTGCCCCTCGATGGCCGGAATGCGGCCGAGTTGATCACGCTGGTGGCCGGCGTGGCCACATACGCAGGATCAGGTCTGACCTCGGGCACGACGTATCCGGGAACGGTGAACGTATCCGTGAACGGCAGCCGCGGCAATGCCACCAATTTCATCCTGGATGGAGGACAGAACAACGATCATTACAGCAATGCCAACAACCCGATGCCCAATCCGGATGCTCTGGCCGAATTTAGCGTCCAGACCAATAATTTCAGCGCTGAATATGGGCGCAACATGGGCGCCATCGTCAACGCCGTCACGAAGTCGGGAACCAACCAGATCCATGGCAGTGCTTTCGGCTATCTGCGCAACCATGTGCTCAACGCGGCCCATTTTTTTGCCCCGCCGAAACCGGGCGATCCCGGCGAGAAGCAGGATGACGGCCTGAAGCGCTCCCAGTTTGGGGCCACCATCGGCGGGCCCGTTTGGTTGGGTGACCTCTACGACGGCCGCGACAGGACTTTCTTCTTCTTCTCCTACCAGGGAACTCGCCTGCGGCGTACCCCGACGACGCAATTCACCAACACCTTTACAGCGGCCGAGAGACAGGGGGACTTTTCCGGCCTCTCCACCCAGTTGACCAATCCCTTTACGGGCGAGCCCTATCCCAACAATCAGATTCCTGCCGAGCACTTTAATCCGGTCGCCAAGGTCATCCTGGACGACCTCGTCCCGGTGCCGGAGACCGGCAGGCAGATCAGCTTCACGGAGCTTGACAATCAGAACGACGATCAGTACCTGGTCAAAGTGGATCACAATGTTTCAGCCACGAATGTCCTCACGGGCCGATTCTACCGCGCGTTCGCTTCACAGCCCGCTTTCCTGGACCAGAGGAACGTCTATAACACCACGACAGGAAGGACCTGGCTCAACACGAGCGTGGTTATCCGCGACGCGCATGCCTTCGGGCCGAGCTTGATGAACGAGAGCCTGTTCAGTTTCAACCGAACGGACGGGCCCAACGTGCAGGTCTTCCCCGAAAAAGACTATAACGAGCTGGGCATTGAAGGGGTCAGCCAGGATGACTTTCCGCAGTACTATTTCGCGGTCCAGGGAGTCAACACCATCAATACGGGGGATTTCAACCGGTTTCTGCGTGACGAGTATCAGGTGGCCGACACCGTGCGCTGGATCAAGGGGCTGCACCAGTTAAGCATCGGAGCTGAAGTCGGCTACGGCATCGGCGATATCGTCAACAACTTTTTCGCCAACGGCCGGTTCACCTTCACTCACGCCGCCGGGTTCACCGGGCATGCCATGTCCGATTTTCTGGTTGGGAAGTTCTCGACCTTCGCGCAGGGGTTGGGAGAGTTCAAGGAGACCCGTTTTCGTCGCCTCAATCTCTTCGTCCACGATTCGATGCGGCTGACGCCTCGCTTCAGCATGGACCTGGGCCTGCGCTGGGAACCTTTCTTTCCTTATTATGACCGGCTGGGTAAGCTTTCCGTCTGGGCTCCCGGGCAGCAGTCCACGCGCTTTGTCAATGCCCCGGAAGGAATCCTCTATCCGGGAGATCCGGGAGTTCCCAGCGGCGGATTTGACACAGGATGGACGAACTTCGCCCCCCGCGTCGGTTTTGCTTATGACCTGACCGGCGATGGAAGAACCGCTTTGCGGGCCGGTTACGGGATCTTCTATGATCTGCCCAACACCATCTCCACCAACAGCCAGGCCAATCAGGGGCCGTTTGGAACCCGAGTCAGCTACTTCGGGAATGAGTTCAACAACCTGAGCGATCCCTGGGGCGGTTTCCCCGGGGGGAATCCGTTGCCGGTCACCGGATTCGACGCAGTGGGAACGGACGTGCTGGATCCTCCTGCCGACGCGACTTTCGTCTTCCCTCATATCGCCTTCTCTTATGCGCCTGATATGCGAAATGCCTACATGCAGTCCTGGAATGTGACCCTCGAGCGCCAGGTGGGAGATGTCATGATTCGAAGCGCCTATGTCGGGTCCAAGGGGACGGCGCTGGTCAGCGGGCGCGACATCAATGCCCCGTTGCCCGATCCGACGGCCAGTACCGGCACCACGAATGAAAGACGTCCGATGTTCCCGAATCTTGGGCGCGTCACCCTGATCGAAGGGGTGGGCAATTCCAGCTATCATGGCCTCCAGTTGACGGCGGAGCGGCGCTTTGCCCAGGGCTACTCGATCCTGGCCAATTACACCTGGAGCAAGGCCATCGACAACAACCAGGGCTCAGCGAACAAGGCTACCGGGGTTACAGTTACGAATCCGCTGGATCAGTCTCTTGACCGCGGCCTGGCCAACTTCGACCGGCCCCACGTCTTCAATTTCTCAGGGTTGTGGGAACTGCCGGGCCGATTCGAAAACGCCATCGTGAGCACCATTCTCGGAGCGTGGAATCTCACCTCCATCGTCAGCCTTCACAGCGGGGAAGTGTTTACTGTCGCCAGCGGCCAGGACAATGCCCGGACGGCGCAGGGCGGCCAGCGGGCCGACCTGGTGGGCGATCCCTTTGCCCTGGGTGACAACCGGCCGCGCGGGGACGCCGTTCTGGAATACCTGAATAAGGATGCCTTTGCCCCCAATGCCCTGGGAACCTATGGGACTTTAGGGCGGAATACCTTCAGAGGTCCGGGACACGCGTCCGTCAATCTCGGGCTGCACAAAAACTTCTTCATCACCGAAGAAGCGCGCGCTCAATTCCGCTTTGAAATGTTCAACGCCTTTAACCGGGTGAATCTTTCCGGCCCCAACAGCAGCATGACTTCCGGGAATTTTATGCGGATCACCGGGGCGGGCGATCCTCGCATTCTCCAGTTGGCGCTGCGGCTCGAGTGGTAGGCGCTCTTCGTCCGATATCGCGAGAGACGGGCGTTCAGCTGCCCGTCTCTCGTCCGTTTCACCTAACTGATTCAACTCGGGAGGAAATTGTCGATGCAGGCAAGAATTGTCCTCGCGATGCTGCTGGCAGAAGCGTGGCTTCCGTTGGCCGCTGCTCAGAAACAACCGGCGCCCGAGCATGTAATCGTCTACCATGAGCCCGGCATGTTCGGCGGCTGGCCCGCCAATCATGGGATCTGGTCATGGGGCGATGAGATTCTCGTCGGATTCTCGAAGGGGCACTACAAAGATCTGGGCGACCGGCACCACATCGATCGGGAAAAGCCGGAGTACCATATGCTGGCCCGCAGTCGGAACGGAGGGAAAAGCTGGAGCATTGAGGACCCGCAGGCCAAGGGGCATCTTCTATACAGCGATGGAGGCTTCCTGCATGGTGTCCCCCGACCCGACGTGTCCACCGTCGAACTCAAAGACTCTCCCGGAGGCATCAACTTCACGCATCCCGATTTTGCCCTGACGGTTCGAACCAACTCGACGGGCGCGGGAATTTCCCGTTTTTTTTACTCGTACGACCGGGGCCGTACGTGGAAGGGCCCGTTCCGGCTCCCCAACTTCGGCGCACCCGGCACGGCCGCGCGAACCGACTACCTGATCAACGGTCCGGATGACTGCATGCTGTTCATAACGGCGGCGAAGCAGAATGGACGAGAGGGTCGGCCCATCTGCGTTCGTACCCGAGACGGCGGCAAAACGTGGAAGCTCGTTTCCTAGATCGCACCGGAACCAGACGGCTTCTCAATTATGCCGGCCTCGGTACGGATTTCCGAGAAGGAGATTCTGGTGGTCGTTCGCTCGGAGGCTTCCTGATGATCGGCGGCGTGCTGGGGGCGTTTTTGCATTATTTAGCGCCCTTTCGGGGGACGCTCTGCCGCATTTTCTTTCAAACTCGCTACGAAGGCCATGATCTTCAGGATATCGTCCTGAGGGATGCGGTCGCCGAAGGCCTGCATGGCTCCGCCGGCACCCCCATAGACCGCTTCAAAAAAC
>JBOGJG010000027.1:0-1525 GCA_050747825.1 Acidobacteriota bacterium
GGTGGCGCTGCTGTTTTACGGCTATGCGACGGGCATTTTTTCCAGTCGCAAGCTGGAGGAAGCGACTTATGATTCGGTGGCCTTTCGCTACCTCGCCGGCAACACCCATCCGGACCACGACACCATTGCCGAGTTTCGGAAGCGCTGGTTGAATCAACTGAAGCCGCTGTTTGTACAGATTCTGGTTCTGGCTCAGGCCATCGGATTGTTGAAGTTGGGACGCGTGAGTTTGGACGGGACGAAGGTCAAGGCAAACGCCTCCAAGCACAGTGCGCTGAGCTGGGGTCACATTGAGAAAATCGAAGAGCAACTGCGCCAGGAAGTGGAGGAGCTGATGCGCCTGGCCGAAGAGGCGGATGGTGCAGAGGAAGCCAGCCAGGTGGATATTCCCGCCGAACTGGCCCGACGGGAGGAGCGACTGAAAAGACTGGAGGAGGCCAAGCAAAAAATCGCGGAACGGGCGGCCGAACGGGAAGCGGCGGAACGGGCCGAATATGAAGCAAAGGTGGCCAAACGGGAAGCTCAGAGAAAAGAGGGAAAGAAGCCGAAGGGCAAAGACCCGAAGCCGCCCGAAGGCGGCATACGGGATACGGATCAGATCAATCTGACGGATGAAGAGTCGCGGATCATGCCGGTCTCGGGCGGAGGATTCGAGCAGGCCTACAATGCGCAAGCGGTGGTCGACAATGAAAGCCTGTTGATTGTGGCCGCTCATGTGACCCAAAACGCCAATGACAAACGGGAGCTGGAGCCCGCGTTGGCTGCGCTTCGAGATCTTCCCGAATCCCTGGAACGGCCCGATGAACTGCTCGCCGATAACGGATACTTCAGCGAGCCCAATGTGGAGCTTTGCGTCGCTGAGGAAATCACGCCCTACATTGCGGTCGGTCGGGAAGCGCACCATCTGCCACTGAAAGAACGTTTTCAAAAACCCGAGCCGCCTGGCGAAGGGGCCAATGCGGTAGAGCAAATGAAACATCGATTGAAGACGCCGGCTGGTCGAGCCATTTATGGGGAACGCAAAGCCACCCCGGAGCCGGTCTTTGGAATCATCAAGTCCGTGCTGGGATTTCGGCAGTTTCTGCTCAGAGGACGCGAAGCCGCGAACGCCGAGTGGGATCTGGTCAGCATTGGCTGGAATCTGAAGCGAATGCATCAACTGCTCTGCACTCGGAAAGCTCTCTCGACGCTGAGTGCGTGAAAACCTGCGCCTGCGCTGCCCTTCTTGACAGCGCAACAGCAATTTACTGCCATTTCACTGCCGAAAAATCTTGATTTGATGGATTGAACTGATCGATTAGAATGCCTCGTTGAAAGTGATTCAGAGACGAAAGCCTTAAGTCAAGTCCGACAGGCTGCTAGGTCACCCCAATCACAAATCACAAATCACCAATCACAAATCACAAACACCCTCCGACTATCTTCCCCCGCACGAGATCGGCGATCGTGTCCAGGTCCAGGTCCTTGTACTCCTCGTACTCTATGGGGCCGTGAATGATGATCTCGATTTTGCCCGGGCGAATCA
>JBOGJG010000028.1:0-1366 GCA_050747825.1 Acidobacteriota bacterium
GTAACTGGCTTGGGGACTCCCGATAAACTCACTGCCCTTGTCGGTCTGGATTCGAGAATCCTGGAAATCGACACCGCAGTTATATAAGTGGGTCAAGAGCAAATCAGCAAACAAGTTAGCGCAAGCCCATGAGCGATCCTGAGCGTCGCCGAGGAAGTGAAGTCCACTGACCACTTGGCGTGCGGTGTATTGCACTGTGGGCAGGCGGTGGCGGCCAGCCTTTCACGGTTGGAGCTTCCGCCGACTCCTTGAACTCTCCGGGAAACGACCAGAGAGCCGATCAGGTCAAGCCGGAAGTCGAGATCTTCGGCGGCATCGACCTTTACATGGACCCCACCGCCTTTGCTCCGGGTTAATGAACCCCGCTTCGGGAGCGCATCATCCGCTTCGGACTGCGCCTCGCCTTTTAAACCCTCCTCCCGGGCTCGAGTCGCCCAAAAGCATTAACCACAATCCAAAAAATAGCGGTAGTCATTCAAATTACTGAATAACTGGCTAAATTATTAAATTGCTTCATTCAATACGATCCAAGAAGCCGTTCTTGATTCTATTTTTTGAATTACAGTCAGGCAATCAATTTTTAAGGTCAGCCACAAGTTCAATTTATCTAATAAGTTGAATCAAAACCGGGTTTTTTGGGTATGCCAATTGCTTAATGAGCCCTTGATCCCGGCGGTCGTATATCGATAACACAGTCAAAAAAAGGACACAATCAAAACAAGGAGGGAAGAATGGGTAAGAGGAATGGCAGCTGGCATTTCGTGCTTCTATACGCGGCCTTGAGTCTGGGGGTGGCGCTGGCTTTATCGGCCGAAGCTCAGGCTCAGGTGCTTTACGGCTCGATTGTCGGAACCATCAAGGACCAGACCGACGCAGCCATACCCGGAGCCGACGTCACCATCACTCACGAGGGCACCGGTAGGGTGCGGACCGCCATCACCAGTCAGGTCGGCGCCTTCGACTTTCCAACCGTTCAGGCAGGCGCCTGGACCGTCAAGGTGAATATGCCTGGCTTTAAGGAGTATGTAAGAACCGGTGTGGCGGTTGCCATCAACTCGGTGGCGCGCGTGAATGTCACCCTGGAAATTGGTGACGTGGCCGAGACTCTGACCGTCACGGCCCAAACCGCGCTCCTGCAAACCGATCGCGCCGAGGTGCGGGCGGAGATCCCGGAAAAGGCGTTGAAAGACCTGCCGGTGCCGATTGGACGCAACTACCAGAGCCTCTTCGGCACCTTGCCCGGGTTCAGCACTCCGACCAACGCTCATTCCGTTCCCACCAACCCGTCGCGCGCGCTGGTGTTCAATGTAAACGGCACTTCAAACAGCTTGAACGACGTTCGCATTGACGGCGCCAGCCAGTTTGA
>JBOGJG010000029.1:0-6479 GCA_050747825.1 Acidobacteriota bacterium
CGGGCCGACTTATTATTAATGCTGAATGGGACGACGAAGCCCGGGTCTGGGTCGCGACGAGCGCTGAGGTCCCCGGTCTCGCCACGGAAGCGGACGACATGGAAGCGCTGGTTGAGAAGCTCAAGAAAATGATTCCCGAGCTTCTCGACGCGAACGGCGTCGCCCACGGTGAAAGACGTGCCTTTCGAGATCCTAGGAAAGCGCTTCGCGGTGGCTCACCGCGAAGCAGCCTGACCGCTTGAGCGACTACGCGCGCGAGGTCAAACGCGTGCTTCGGGAAAACGGTTGTCGGTTCGATCGACCGGGCAACGGTGACCAACGAACTTTGGTTCAGCCCGATTAGCAAGCGGCGATTCGTTGTCGACTCCAAGATCAAATCCCGCCACACGGCCAACGCGGTGCTGAAGCAGGCAGGTTTACCGAAGCAGTTCTGATGCCGTGACAGGCAAGCAGGCGGCGCGGTGCACGGATTACCACTAGGGGTCAACCATGAAGCTAGGTGGACCTGCCATTCATCCGGGCGAAATCCTGTCCGATGAACTGGCTGAAATTGGGGTGACGGCCTCCGACCTGGCCCGGGCCATTGGCGTGCCGATCAACCGCGTGACGCAAATTCTGAAGGGACAGCGGGGCATCACTGCCGACACGGCGCTCAGGCTCGGTCAGTGGTTTGGCTCCGGCCCGGAGATCTGGATGGACCTGCAGAAGGACTACGAGTTGCGGACAGCGGAAGCGGCACTCGGTGACGCCCTCAAGGCCATTCCTCATCGGCCCGAACGCCGGGCCGATCCGCGACCGGGCTCCTTCTGATGGGACGCCTGGGGTGAACGACGCGAAACACGGGAATCGACCGGTTCATTTCCCCGGGTTACGCCGCTGCGCAGGATGTCGACACCGACTCAGCCACGCTGTCGGGACGTTCGCCGTTGGGGGCGTGCCAACCGTCAACTGCCAGCCATTTCTATATATACTTGACACACGCTGTTTCATCGATGATCGGCTAAGCCAGGTGCCGGTTCATACTCCGACATTATTCCATGTGACCGCATCGGGTTACGCTTAAGATATTTATGATATTTATGCCGCGCTTCTCGAGTTCTCGAACGGTATTAGCAGCGTTAAAAACTCAGCGTAATAGTCGCGAACAGCATTCGGTCCGGAAGAAAATTTACGTTGCTACGAAGGCCTGGGATCGCAAGTTCTTCGTCAGGTACTCCAGTGGCCGTAGAGGAGCGAAAGCTATCGTCCTGAAATCTAAATTCTTCATCGAGTATATTAGTAGCGCCGAAGGTGACGATGCCCCAGCGTTTCGGAAGACGGTAGCCCACGGAGGCGTTCAGTACGACGAAGTTCTCAGTGTCATCAAAGGTTACTTCTTCAAACCTAAAAAAATCGAATTTGCGCTCTATTTCTTGACGGACATAAGCCATCCCGAATCTCGCAAAAAAACCTCCAGGGTTGAAGTAACTTAGGGTAAGAGGGACCGTCATCGTATCGAGGCTGGTTGGGCGATTCCGAAACGCTTCCTCCTCTATCTTAAACCTACCCCAACGGTATTCTGCGGTTGCGACCCACTCACGGAAGGGAGTCCAGTATAGGTAAGCACGATAGAATTGCTCGCGCCACTCTTCTTCAAATATGTCATCGCGGTTGAAGATAAGCGGGACCACCAAGTCTCGGTTTGAGGCTTCCAGGCCGCCGTAAACAGTTTGAGCAAACCGCGCATCGAGACCGATACCGTAGCGTTTCGCTCGAGTCCCACGGAAGTCATCAAAAAACTGATTAAAAGCCGCCACCTGCGTTGGCTCAATGGTCTGGTCGACTAGAAGTGCACGCTTAACCGTCTCTATATATGCCAGCCGCAATCGTAGGTCGTCCGTTAGGTTCCATTGGAGTCCCAGTTTGGGATGGAGGTCATCGATCACGTCGATGTCAAACTCTTGAAATGAATCGTAGCTTCCGCCGATCGTCCAGATAAGATCCTTAGGCCACTGTATATGACCGTATAAATAGGCAGTATATTGCTCACGATTAAACGAGCTGAACCTTTCGGTGGACGATTGGCCCCTAAACGCAAACGATGCGCTCGTTTCAACGTCGGTCTTATACACGCCAACTCCTGTGACAAGGTTAAAGTTGTTTGTCTTGAAGAGATACTGCGCATCGACCTGGAAACCCCTCTCCTCGCTAGACGAATCAAATCGAGCACCGAAGTCTTTAAAGAGTATTTCCCGCTCGTTATTTAATTCGCTGTATAGCCCGGACACAATGAGATCCGATTGGGGCGAAAGACTCCAATGAGCGCCGAGCCGGCCCGTATCTTGATTAGTCTTGCTACGTTCAGAATCATCCTCCCGAATAAAACTTAATCGAAGATCTCCTTGCTCGCTCTCCCGCCGCCGATACTCGGCTTGGAAATCGAGGCTCGGGGTCACTGCGACCTGCGCGAACGCATCGTAAATGTCGTTTTCGGCGTCGTTGTTCTCGCGGAAACCGTCTGTGTTGGAATGAAACTGGCCCAGACTCAAAGCAATACGGTCGTACAGGCCCGACAACACCACCTCGTCACCCCAGGTGCCGTTATTGCCGCCGAAAACCGATGTTAAACCCCGCGCCCGGTTACGCTCGAAGAGCGGTGTAAACTCGTTGAATCCTATGTCTGCCGGCCCTGGACCACCCACGATGTTCAGTTCGGACTCGCTGCGGCTGGGTCGCACGGGATTGCTATTGATGGGTTGAAGTAGCTGCGCTTGAAGCAGCTCACTGCCTCGGGCGACCTCTTGGCGTGGGATACCCAAATAGGTGTCGGAGAGAAAGCGGTGCGCCGAGTGGTTCGCGGGATCGATGCTTATGGATTCTGAAGCTTCAATCACGGCGAGTAGCTCAAAGCCTAGGTCCGTATAGATTCGCCCCAAGCTCGTGCTGCGCGTGGCCCGGTCTTCATCGAGCGAAAGACGGGAGCGATACACCGCCCGATTGTCGTTGCGCTCAATAGCCGCTTCGAGGTCATGAAGTGCCTCTACGGGTCGATTGGTGGTCTGTTTGTGAATGGCGGAGTAGAACCAAGGGGTGGGATCATTCGGATCGAGGAGCTTCGCCTGCTCGAACTCGGTCTCGGCGAGGCCCCCTCGTTTTTGCTCGTAGTAGGCCTTGCCGAGGTAGCTGCGGACCAGCGAGTTGTTGGGGTCGAGGGCAGCGGCGATCTCGATCTCCTTCGTTCCGGCATCGAGATCCCCGTCGCGGATCTTGGCGAGACCCAGACCCAGGCGGGGGAGGGGATCGGCGGGGTCGAGCGCTATGGCGCGCTCGAAGGCGGTCTTGGCACGATCCACCTCGATACGGGTGAAGTAGGCGAAGCCGAGCACGCTCTGGGCGCGCGAGAGCCCGGGGTCGAGTTGCTCAGCCCTGCGTGCGGCTTCAAGCGAAGCGTCCAGATCGCCGCGGGAGATCTCGATCTCAGCGAGCCGCGCCCAGACCAGTGCGTCCTCGGGGGCGAGCCGTGAGGCTTGCTGGATGCTCTGCTGGGCCTTCTCGATCTCGAAGGCCGACTGCTCGGCATAGGAGCGGGCGACATAGGGCGTCGGTGAAGAAGGCTCGGCTGTGACCGCTTCCTGGGCGAAACGGAGTGCCTCCTCGGTCGCGTTGCGCACTACCGCAATGACCGCGCGCAGCGCGAGCGCCGTACCCTCTTTCGGGTTGTCCTTGAGGGCCGTCGCAATATCCCGCTCGGCCTCAGCGACTCGCCCCACACTCAGGAGCAACCCCGCCCGCAGCGTGAAGAAGCGCTCAATGTGGTCTTCGGGCGGGACTGCCTCCAGCCGTGCGAAGGCTGCGGGGAAATCGTTTTGGCGATAAGCGAAAAGCGCCCCCCGTAATGCCTCCGGGTAGCGCTCCGGACGGGTGTCGAGCAAAGGCGGATAATAGAGCGCCCATTCGACCGCCCGGCGGGGCTTGGCCACGATGCGGCGTTGCGGGGCTTGGCCCTGGAGGGCGATGGCTGCTTCCCCACTGGCGACCAGCAACTGTCCGACCGGGTTACTGAGCCGCACACGGCCCTCGTAGACCCAAAGCGCGGTTTCCGCCTTTCCGACTTGCAGCGCAAACTCGGTGCCTTCGGTGCCGGCATTCACGAAGGGTGTGCGGATATTGAACGCCCGCGGCACGCGGCTGATGATATGCAGCGTCCCACGGAGGAGTTCCAGCCACGCAGGCTTCTCCCGTTCAATCGCCCGCAACGTAACGACACTTCCTTCATCAAGGTGGATTAGCGTCTCATTCGGGAGCTGGAGCACTGTGCGGCTCTTGGCCATCAGACGCACCTGCTGGCCGCCGCACAGCACTTGATCGAGCTGAACCTCCCGCCAGTGGGCTCGATCATGGCCGCTCACCTCCACGTCTCCTTGTACCGAGATCACGCGGGCCGCGGCGGGCTCGCAGGATTGCGCACGCACTCCTGGGGAGAAGGCCGATACGATCGCCGCTATCGCCAAGAGCGCTCCCCAACGCCCCCTTGTCGTCATACCGTCAAAGCCCCCAGCTTTCTATCTGCGACGTAGGGTGGATTCGCGCAGTGTAACCCCCAGTTCGTCTGTGAGACAGTACACCGAACACGCCTTCCGCCCAATCCGGTGGGAGCAGCCCAAAACGAGCGGGGTAAAGAGCCAGGCTCGCAATACTTTTCACAATCCCAATTCTCCCTGCTCCTCAATGGCTTCGCCGCAACATCACGCTCTAGCGTGGCCTCGCCTCGCGTCGCACCGCTGCCTTGTCGTGCGCTCGATCTTGGCAAGGACGCGCTCATCGGAAAAGCGGCTAGGCTGTCTCTAGCTTTGTCTTGGCTCACAACTCAATCCTCAACTGACCTACAAACAATCGTCGCATGCATAGAGACTCGACCCATCGGTCAGCGAGCGCGGTGGGTTCGGCGTAGACAGCATGCCTAATCTACTCAACGTTATACTTAGGGATCCGGCGAAAGCAACATCGAGCGGCAAGGTAGCACGCGCCGGCCCGCTACCGCTCTTCATTCTCGCTGGCAAGGAATACATCGCCGGGCACGGCGGTATCCGGGAAGGCGCCTAACACCTGCCGATCTGCGGTGACCAAAGGCACACGCAGCGCTGGCCGTCCACCCCTCCGTCCGGCACGGTGATAACCTCCGTCGCCCGGTCCAGCAGGACGCGGGCATCATCGGCTTCTACATTCTTGCGGCGCACCGCCCCCAGAAGAACGTTGCGGAACTCGGAATGGATAAGTGCCGGCGCGACCCAGTCCGGGTCCTTGAGAAGAACCGTATCGGCTTGGACGGTATGGGCCGTGGGCAGGAGCAGGTAGGCTAGGAGGTTCGGATCCACCACGATCATGGCCGGCCCAGGTTCTTCCAGCCCTCGATATCCGCATCACTGATCGTAGGCTGGTAACGTTCTCTCGCAGTCCGAATCCTTTCTAGCAACGCTTGCTTGTCCTGTGTTGGCTTACCCACGTGGCGCTCCAAGGCGACTACAATTTCCTTGGCGAGACTGCGATGTTGCGCCCGCGCGGTCTCCACTAGTCGCTTATATAAGTCGTCTGGGATGTTCTTGATGGTAATTCCAGGCATAGCGATCTCCGGTGGCGATACGCCAGCATTATGCCACTACTCACTTGGGTTGGCCACGGCGCGAGTGGTCCCGGATCGAGAGCCGCACAGTGTGGGACACCCGCTGCGCTGCTGAATGTGATAGCGGCTTGCACCGATGTATCGGCGAAGCGGCTGCCGGATGCCGCAGCGCTGCTCTCGGCGGTCTTTTAGCTGCTTCGGTAATCACGCAATGCATTACTGTGAGGCGTGATCAGGTCATTCAAGTGCGCCGGGCGCAGAAGACGTGGAGATCGTGGATTACCACTGAGGTTATGAGCAAACTTAAACCCGTTACCCCCGGCGAGATTCTCCTGGAAGAGTTCCTCAAGCCGATGGGGCTTAGCCAGTATCGTTTGGCCAAGGAGATCGGCGTTCCCGCGCAGCGCATCGGCGAGATCGTTGCCGGTAAGCGCGCCATTACGGCGGACACCGATCTGCGGCTGTGTCGGTTCTTTGGCCTTTCCAATGGTTATTGGCTGCGCGCTCAGGTTGCGCATGACACGGAGGTCGCAGAGCGCACAATCGGTCCAGCACTCACAAAGATCAGGCCGTGGTCTGCACAGTATCCAAGCCGCTAGGGTCTTGGTGGAAGAACATCTTTGATCGCCTCGAGGCGTAAGCGCCCGATCTCGCTGCCCAAGGCTGCGCCCGTGAGTCTCTGAGCGATCAGATCGCTTGCATCGACGGCCTGCGCCGCGTGCAGGGCCCGGCGCAGGACCTCCGGCTGAGGGTAGGCGCGATCCTCGAGCCCAGTACGCCCGCGGGCATCGGCTTCGCAGGCCGTGAGGAATTGCTCGAAGCGCTCCGGCCTTCGGAAGGCATCCAGGGCTTCGAGGGCCTTGAGCAGGGTCGCGGGCCG